>JAZDEK010000058.1:0-6605 GCA_043808895.1 Pseudomonadota bacterium | reverse complement strand
GCTGTTTGCAGGTCTTTAACTCCCCTGCTCTGGCAAAAGTTTCAAGACCGCGTTTAACAAGCATCTGAAGTTCCGCCGAGTTCCACGGCTTCCTCAAAAAATAAAATATATTTGCCTTGTTTATGGCGTCCACGACGATATCAATTTCCGAATAAGCCGTAAGCAGTATCTTTACAGGCTCGTAGTTTAAATCCTTAAGACCGGAAAGAAAAGTAACACCGTCTTTTTTGGGCATTTTGTAGTCCGAGATGACCACCGCAACTGTTTGGGAATAAAGGATTTTTTCAGCTTCATCGGCGTTTAATGCAGTGAGTATGGGGGCTATGCCTTTTAGCTCTCTTTTTAGCGCGGAAAGCACCGATTGTTCGTCATCAACAACGAGTACAGGGAAATGACACAAGTCCATACCCGCCTATATTCCATAGTAAAAAGACATTGACAAGGCAAATCAGGTCAGATAACTTCTCTGCGATTAAAAAGATTATTTTAGGAGCCTTGGACAATGAAACTTACCAAAACCACAAAGAGCTTTGACAATATCAGCGCAAACCAGAAATGGGTTCTCATAGACGCTGACGGCAAAACCCTTGGAAGACTTGCCACAGATGTGGCCGAGATGCTGAGAGGCAAAAATAAACCACAGTACACTCCTCACAACGATTGCGGCGATTTTGTTATTATTGTTAACGCTGAAAAGATAAAACTTACAGGGAAAAAACTCACGGACAAGGAATATTTCCATCACTCACTGTACGTCAGCGGAATGAAGACCACCGCGGCGGGAAAAATGCTCGAAAAAAAGCCGGAAGAAGTAATATTCTCCGCGGTAAAAAGCATGCTTCCAAAGAACAAATTATCAGACAGGCTGCTCACAAAATTGAAAGTTTATAAAGGTGCGACACACCCTCATACGGCACAGATGCCGACAAACAAGGAGTAACTTTAAGATGACGCCAAAAACAGCCCACAAAGATAAAGAACCAGTACAGATCTTTATTGGAAGAAGCAAGCGTTCCGTTGCGAGGGTAAGACTTGTAAAGGGAACAGGAAATATCGAAATAAACGACAAAAAATTTGAAGAATATTTTCCAAGAGGCACTCACAGACTTGAAATAATGCAGCCTTTTGAACTTACCAAGACAGACAAAAAATATGACCTTTTAGTGAACGTTAACGGCGGTGGGCTTTCCGGACAAGCCGGCGCTGTAAGACTGGGCATAGCCAGAGGGCTCCAGATATTAGATCCAAAACTAAGAGAACCGCTGAAAAAAGCAGGTTTCCTCACCCGCGACTCAAGAGAAGTTGAGCGTAAAAAATACGGAAAGAGCGGCGCGAGAAAACGTTATCAGTTCTCGAAACGTTAATCGATTTAACTGGATTTATCCGCAAGGCGGGATATTATTCTCCACGCTGATCCCATAAAAGAGCGGTAGCAGCTCCAGCTGTTGCAAACACCAAGACAGGTGCTGAACGAACGTTTTTTATTAAGATATATAGCAACGAATTTACTGCCCTTTATGCAGTCACATGGGGCTATGTTGTCGAGCTCTTCTTTGCAGACAGGACATGATATTATAAGCAACGTTCCGTTCGCAAAGCCCTTCTTAAATTTCTTCTGCTGATCGCCCTCTATGGCGCTGATGTTAATTATTTCTTCGTTCTTTCCGTCAGAGACCAATAATTTTATGGATGGATATTTTGATATCTTTACTTCTTCGTCTATGAGCCTGTGACCGTTGTGGCAGTAGGCCTCGCTTATGATGAGCTTACCGTCGTCGGTCAAAGTGCCTGTGTTCTGCTCGTCAAACATTTAGCTCCCCGTAATAGACCGTTCTTTCCTGTTTGTCACTTCCTAAAACTCTTGCGCCACCGCTTATGTCCAGCCCCTTGAAAATAACAAACGTTCGCTGGGTATTATCATCAATACCCTCGCTCAATGCAACCTTTTTATTCAGATGGACGCAAAACCGCTCCCACTCTGCCTTAAAAGGAGCAAACCCCGTGTTCATGTATCTTCTGACCCCAAGATTATATTCTTCAATAAAGCGGCTTAAAAATTCCGTTGAGGTTTTTATACTATCTTTTCCATAGAGTGCCGCAAGACTTGTGGTCTTAACATCCGGTATCATGGGCGCTTCTACAACGTTAACGCCCACTCCAACGATATAAATGCCCCCAGAAGACTCTATGAGTATGCCCGAGAGTTTCGCGCCGCTTGCGATAATATCGTTAGGCCATTTAAAACCGATATCCTCGCCCTCAATAGCTTTTCTTAAAACTACCGCGGTAAATATAGGAAGATGAGTTGGGGTTTCAAGCCACGAGGCGTTCTTTATTATAAAAGACGCGTAAAGGTTTCCCGTTATATCCGACACCCACTGTCTTTGGTTCCTTCCGCGTCCCGAGCTTTGAGTTTTCGCGCATACGACCTCGCCGTCAACAAGTTTTTCCTGATTTTGTTTTATGTATTCGTTCGTTGAATCAACGACATCTAGGACTGTTATTTTTCTTCCTATGAACAAGTTATTTCTTCCCAACAGCGTCTAGAACAAAGCTTAAATCGGCACTTGGGGCGCTATGTGTTATTGAGCCGAGAGAGATAAAGTCAACGCCTGTTCCAGCGTACTGTTTTATATTCTTTTCGTTTATTCCGCCCGAGGATTCAAGTTTTACCCTGCCCTTTACGAGTTTAACAGCCTGCCTTGTGTTCTTAACGCTCATATTGTCCAGCATTATGATATCAGGTTTTATAGATGCTGAGAGCGCGAGCTTAAGTTCTTTGATATTCCTTACTTCTATTTCTATTTTTACTTTCTTTTGTTTTAATTTCTTAACTTTTTTGAGCGCGCTCTTTATTCCGCCGACCGCGGCAATGTGATTTTCTTTGAGCAGCACAGCGTCCGAAAGCGAGAACCTGTGATTTTTCCCGCCGCCATCTGTGACAGCCCTTTTTTGTAGAGCTCTTAGTCCCGGGAGTGTTTTTCTTGTATCAAGTATTACGGTCTTTGCTCCCTTGACCATATTAACAAAATGTTTTGTCTTTGTGGCAACCCCCATCATATGACTTACAACATTCAAGGCTGTCCGTTCAGCCTTTAATAGAGAATGTACAGCACCGTAAACATGGAACAATATCTTTCCGTTCTTAATAATTTCACCGTTCTTATAACGGCTCTTAAATTCTATTTTCTTATCAACAGCGGAATATATTTTTTTTGCGATATCAATTCCAGAGACCACATACTCCCCTTTACTAACCACAGCGCCTTTCGCATTTAGATCTTTGGGCACCACGGCCATAGTACTTATATCCCCAAAAGGGACATCTTCATCCAGCGCCCTTTTGATCAGGCAGGAAAGAGCGTTTTTTATATTATTCTTCATTTAAGGTATGGCCGCCGTTAATCCTTGCCGACCAGTTTACTGATCTCTTCGCGGAGAATTCGCTCGGCGATGTCAGGCAGCATTTTCTTAACTATTCTTTCAACTGTCTCGCGTGTTATTTTATGGATGTTATCTATGTCCTCTCCCGTTATTTCCTTCGGGTCGTGTTGTGCATCAGCATTAAAGGGAACCTCTGTTTCTTCGTCACCTGAATAATATTTTTGGCCCCAAAGCCCCATATCCTTTTCGGGCGTAATTTCATTAAAGTTAATTGTGCCGTCGGGGTTTTCTTTCAGTTTAAATTCATTAAGAAGTTTTTCAGCCTCTTCTTCCGAGAGGGTCTCTTCGGACAACGGCTCTGTTTCAGTGACGGTGATATTAAAAGCCGGCGGAGAGGGCTGCGCCGTTTTCTGAGCGCCTTTTTTCTCCTTGAACGTTTTCATCTCTTCGGGTTCAGGAATACCGAGCTCCGGAATATCAACATTCGCGTCTATATTAAAAAATCCTTCTTCGTCCGGCAAGGGCAGTTTTCCGTCGCCCAGAGTAAGGTTGGGAACTTCGGGCTCAACAAAATGCCCCATATCCCAAGAGCCTTTTTCTTCTTTCCCGTCTGCTTCGGTTTCGCTAAGGCCGAACTTTTCCACAGCCTCTATTATCTGGCTATCGTCAAACGGTTTTGCTATCTTGGACATCGCTCCGCTTCTTGCGTAGTCGGCGGAAGTAACATTATCAAAAGTGCTGTACAAAAGAACGATAGGAACATTTGCCGATCCTTTTTGGCTCTTTTTCAACGCGGCGCCAAGGTCTACTCCGTTCATCTCAGGCATCATAACGTCGGCAAACACAAGTATGGGTTTATTTTTCTTTACGGCATCCAGCGCGTCTTTGCCATTGTTGTAGCACTCAACGTCGTAGTTTTTTGGGGAGAGAATAAGTTTCATAACCTTTTGGACGGTTATGCTGTCATCAGCGACTATTATCCTTTGTGCTGCCAAAGCTTACCTCCCCTTACGAACCTTATAGAGCTATTCTCCAAAATGGCCGTGTCCAGCGAGTATTCACCATCCCGCTTAGGTGGGCGCCTTATTACCGCTTCAGGCTTCCTCGCATTGAGAGGCTTGCACACCACGGTAAGAGAAAGCTCCCGTTAATTTGTATGTTGGTGAATAAAAACAAAAGATCACCAACCTTCCAGAGAATAACTCACTTTTGAATATAACACAAAAAATTTATTTCATAACTAGTAACTATGAAATAGTATAAGGGGTATGAAAAAATCGGATTTTATACTTGCCTCGGGTTCGCCCAGAAGATGCGAAATGCTGAAAGCCCACGGGTACTGTTTTAAGGTGTCAGCCCCCAAGACCAAGGAGAGTACAGGCGGTGGTAGTATGAGCCCAAAGGTTGTAGCGCTTAAAAATAGCCGTTTAAAGGCCGTTGCAGCCATAAAAAAGAGCCCTGGGCTAGTGGTGCTATCGGCCGATACCATAGTGGTCTTAAACAAACACATACTTGGAAAACCCCGCAATAAAAAAGACTCTTTAAAGATGCTGCTTAAACTGAATAATAAAACTCATTCTGTGATAACGGCTTACACGATTTTATCCGCACGGGATCCTGGGCACGGCGGAGTAAAAATTAAGATCGTGGACGAAAAAGCAGTTGAATCTTTTGTGACATTCGGAGATTTTTCTGCCGCTGAATATAAGTATTACGTGAAAACGGGCGAGCCGAAAGATAAAGCCGGCGCGTACGGCATACAGGGGCTTGGCGCAAGATTCATAAAAGAAGTTATAGGCTCGTACACAAACATTGTGGGGCTCCCACTTTTTGAAGTAATGCGCGGATTAAAAAAAGCCGGGATAAAACCCCGTTGGAGATAAATTGGAGTTAGAAAAGTCGCTAGGCGTTATAAGAGAAAAGATCTCCGCGGCGTTAAAAAAGTCGGGGCGCGGCAATACAGCCCCCGCGGTGGATACCCCCGACGCACGTGGGATTTGTGTGATCGGGGTTACAAAAACTCATAACTACGAGGCTATAAAGGATTCCATTAAGTGCAGGCTTTTTGATATCGGCGAAAGTTACGTTCAGGAAGCGATAAAAAAAATAGAGGACGCGCGGGCGAATATTCTGGCAGAAGATATTAAAAAAATAACGTGGCATTTTATAGGCGGACTTCAGACCAATAAAATAAAATATCTCAAGGATAATTTTTCTTTCATACACTCAATAGATAATGAGCGCCAAATCGATGAATTAAATAAAAGGATAACTACGCCGCTGAAGCTCTTTTTTGAGATAAACACCGGGAACGAAGAGAGTAAATCCGGCGGAACTTACGAAAGTACGATTAAATTGGTGGAAAAATTATTGAGTGTTAACGCCGCACGCATGGCGGAATTAAAACCGGAGTTAACTCCTTATGGGCTTATGTGTATTCCTCCCGCGAGTAACAACCCGGAGGACTCAAGGCGGCATTTTGAGTTTTTACGACGCTGTTTAGAAAAATTGAACGGCACTTTGGGGATTAAAATGACGGGGCTTTCAATGGGAATGAGCAGTGATTTTGATATAGCCGTTGAAGAAGGCGCCACTCATGTTAGAATAGGAACAGTGCTCTACGGTGAGCGGGAGTATCTTTGAGGGATAGGTTTAACAAAAAGGGCCAGATCGCCATCCTTATAGCCATGTCCTTTGGTTTGATATTCCTTCTTATCGCCATGGTCGTAAATATCGGTTTCCTCGTCGCTGCCAAAATAAATCTGCAAAACGCCGTTGACCTTGCGGCATACGCCGGAGCCGCCCAACAGGCTCGTTACCTTACTGAAATTGGCAAATGGAACTACGAAATGCGCCGAAACTACAAGGCCATGAGCTTTGATTACATGGTCGCCATGAACGCGGAAAGGCAGCCCGCCGCTTTTAAGGATTACATGACGAACGGTGCTTCTTTCCCGATCGCGTGTGCTAGCCTTCAGCGTCAAGGAGGGGGACCTCCTTCACCATTCTCAATAAGCATCCTATGCCAAAAGTTTTTTGATCCAACTCTTCAACCCGTGGATTTTAATCCGGCGTTACAACAATCCGATTTGAACCTTTATAACAGTACAAATACTCTAGGCGATGCCATTGCATCAGGTTCTCCTTTAACTATCGCTGCGGCAGAGGCACAATGGGAAGCAGCTCATGGATCAAACGAAAGCATAATAAAGGTTCACGAC
>JAZDEK010000057.1:0-2194 GCA_043808895.1 Pseudomonadota bacterium | reverse complement strand
GCCGCAGACCTCGCTCTCCTCAAGTCCTTGTGCGGCGCATCAAGCAACCTTTGGTCGGAGGTGTAGGCGTGGATGGTGGTCATGAATCCTTTTTCAATTCCAAAACTTTCCTCGAGCACTTTGACGACTGGCGTTAGCGAGTTTGTGGTGCAGGACGCGTTGTCCAGCACGTTGTCGTCTGCGGTAATAACAGAATCATTAACCCCAAGGCAGATACTTTTGACGCCCTCGCCTTTCGCTGGAGCGCTGAGTACCACTTTCCTCGCCCCTGCCTTTATGTGCTTTTCAACGTCCTCCCTTTTCGTGAAGACGCCTGTGCTTTCCAGTACAACATCTATTCCCATCTGCTTCCAGGGGAGTTTTTCAGGGTCTCTCTCAGCTAGAATCTGTATCTTTTTTCCGTTTATGACGATGCTGTTCCCTTCCACAGCCACAGTTCCGTCAAATTTCCCGTGCACGCTGTCGTACTTGAGCAAGTGGGCTAATGTTGGCGCGTCAGTTATATCGTTTATCGCCACAACATCAAGCTTGCTTTTCTTCTTCAGAGCGGCTCTGAGAACACATCTTCCTATACGTCCAAACCCGTTTATCGCAACTTTCACCATGTTAACCACCTTTGGATTAAGTATTTGAGGTTAGATTAAAAAGTGTTCAGATGTCGTTCTTTATGTCAAAGATTTCCTTGACTAGAGGAGCAAACCTGCCGTCTATGGCAAGCTTTATATCCTCGTTTAGGAAGATTCTAGTGATGGGTTCTTTGAGAAGCAGGTCGTGCTCCTTGTAGTAGCTTACGATTTCTTCAAATGATCTGGCGTACTCGGGATAGTCTTTGAAGTGCGATATCAGCACAAATTCAAGATTCCCGGATATGTGAAATATGTGCACACCTTGGCTTAGTATCTTCAAAATGCCATGTTTTCTCATATTTAGGGTCGATTTTGGGTTAACTAAAACATGGGTGAATGCCATCACCTGTAGACCCAGAGCTGTAAGGTTTGGTACATTGATGGTCTTCACTAGGCCGTCTTCCTCAAGCCTCTTTCTTATGGAGCTTACCGACTGCCGTGTAATAGACACTTTTTGGGATAGCTCGTTGTCGTTAAGCTGCGGGTATTTCACAAGGGCGTACAGCAACAGTTTTTCCTTTTCGGTAAGATCGGCTGGTCGATGCTCCTTCAAGTCGTTGTCTAGAACTACCCTTTCACTTTCAATATCTAAGTTGAAGTGTTGCTTTAGCAGTGGAACGTAGTCGAAGAAGCTGGAAATCCTCGATATCTTGAACGGGAAGAACACATGGACTATACCTTCGTCTGTTAGGAACCCTTGTTCGCCATATATGCGGTTTGAGTAGTCTATGTATTCCTTGACTTCGGTGAAGTTTTTTGCTGCGTTGAGCGCTATTCTCTGACGGTCTGTGGAGCGTTTAAAGAAAACTTCCGGGAACTTGTATGTTGATGAGTATTTCTCTCTCATGAGGTATGTGCACAAGGGATTGAAGCTGCCGTATCTGACGGTTAGGAGTTCGCATCCGATTCTCTCTAGGTCGGGTACGTTTATGGTGTTGTAGAGCTTATTTTTCTCTAGTTTGTTTCTTATTGCAGCGATTGTTGAGCGCTTGATTCCGATTTTTTGCGATAGCTGTATGTCGTTAAGCTGCGGCCATTTGGTTAGGGCGTAGAATACGAGTTTGTCTTTGTCCGTTAGTTTTATCATAACGTTATTTATAGTACTTTTGTTTTTAAAAATTGATTTTTTGTATAATAATGTTTGTTTTTTTGATTTTATGATTATTTTGTGATAAAAATTTCATATGATTTAGGTCAAAATCTATACAAAATCCATTTTATAGTAGTTTTTTTGAGATTAATCTATCAAATATTTTATTTCAAAAACTACAAGAGTATATATAATTTTTCAATAATTATGAATTTTTGTTATTAATATGTAATTTATTTTTGATTTATTATAACAATTTTATATTGTATACAACAATTTTATGTTAAAACGATTAGTTTTTATATGAATAAACGTATAACTAAATGACAAAAGAATGTAATATATTTTAGAAGCAGGTGATACCTATGGGAAGATTAGATGGTTTTGGGATACAGCTCGTAAACATACTAATGGAGTATGAAAGACCAATGACTGCCATGGAAATAGCCCACCGACTAGAACAACCAATAGACAAAGT
>JAZDEK010000056.1:0-2859 GCA_043808895.1 Pseudomonadota bacterium | reverse complement strand
CTCTCAAAGGTCATGTTCATAACAACGGCGAATAGCATGTACACCATTCCTGCTCCTCTTTTGGATAGGATGGAAGTTATAGAACTTTCCTCGTACACCGAAGAGGAAAAACTCAATATCGCGAAAAAATATTTGGTGCCTAAACAGATATTGGCCAACGGGCTGCGTGATGATCAGATAAGTTTCACCACACAGTCCCTGCTTTTTGTTATCAGAAGATACACAAAAGAGGCGGGAGTCAGGAATCTTGAAAGAGAGATAGGGACGCTGGTCAGGAAATCCGCGAGAGCCATCCTTGAATCAAAAGGCAAAAAAACAAAAGTAGTTTTTAACGAAGCTCTTATAGAGAAATTCCTGGAGAATCCGCGTTATAAGTACGGTGTCATAGAGGGTGAGGATCAGATAGGAACAACGAACGGGTTGGCGTGGACGTCGGTGGGCGGAGAGATGCTTGTTGTTGAAGTTACAGTTACCGCCGGAAGAGGAATGGTTGAAGTAACTGGGCATCTTGGTCAGGTAATGAGCGAGAGCGCAAAGGCTGCGATAAGTTATGTAAGGAGCAGGGCAGGCCAACTTGGGCTTGATAAAGATTTCTATTCCAAAACGGATATTCACATCCACGCAACAGAAGCCGCTATCCCAAAAGACGGACCGAGCGCGGGCGTGACAATTGCAACGTCGCTGGTGTCTGCTCTTACAAAACGTCCCGTTAAAAAGCATGTTGCTATGACGGGAGAAATAACCATACGCGGCCATGTTCTCCCGATAGGCGGATTGAAGGAAAAAATAATGGCGGCATACAGAGCCGGCGTTAAAGAAGTTATCATCCCTGATGAGAACGTAAAAGACCTCAAGGACATTCCTGAAGTTATAATGAAAGAGATCATAGTTCATCCGGTCAAAGAAGCTGACGAAGTTTTGCGTCTTGCCCTGGTACTAAAAGAGGGAGAAGAAATATTTGTTGGCGAAGAGGACGAATATCTGTTTGTTAAGGGCGATAAGGGTTATAACCCAAAAGCCCAGCAGGCTGGTAAACACTAAATGGAAAGAGTTAAGACCGCGTTTGGAATATTAAAGGGCAGCTTGATCCCTTTGCTTGCCATTCCTTTTGCGTACAGCGTTCTGGAACAGGGAATGATGCGTTTGGTGGGGCGTGATCTTTCCATAAATTCCATCAGCGGATTATTCTCCGGCGGATTTTACTCGGTGGGCGCGGTACTTATACTTTACGAACTTGTAAGGGTTATTTTTATTACCGGCTACTTTGGCATGATACTTGTGGTGATCGACGGCGGAGATATAAATATCTCGTCGTTCAAATTGTTCCTCACCAGAAGAAAACTTTTAAACATACTTGCGCTTGAAGCCGTGGTTATTCCTATACTTGCGGCTGGATGTCTTCTTCTTATAGTTCCGGGCATATACTGGTTCGTTATAACCATAATGGCTTACTTTATGGTCATAGCGTCGGAAGATACAGGAACTTTTGAGGCGATAGCAAGAAGTGTTGAAGTTACAGGCGGTATGCGTTGGACCATCTTTACGTACTCATTTTTATATTTCCTATTAATACTTATAGCTTCCATTCAGCCCGTGCTTTCCATAATTTTTGAAACATTTTTTACGCCGTTGTTCTATATAGTCTTGGCTCTTTTATATAGGGAGTGCGTGAATAAACATGTTCAATAAAGAACGTATTCTAGAAAGGCTAAGGGATTTCTCCGAAAAACCACGCGTAAGGCTTTATTTCTTTATAATGGTATTTTCGTTCACACTTTCTGTCGCTGTAAATATAAATTTATCAAAGCCCTATAAAGACTATCGTTTTGGTGATTTTGCCGATGGTAATGTAAAAGCGTCACAGTCCGTAGAGTTTGAGGACATAGAGTCAACAGAAAGGCTGGCAAGAGAAACAGAGAAACTTATACCGCCGGTGTTTGATTATGACCCCGGAACCTTAAACAGCGTTAAACAAAGGGTACACGAGGCGTTCAAGAATCTTAGAAGAAACGTGACCGATGTTGACGGAAGAAAGAAATTTGAGGACTCCATTGGCCGCATTGTAGATGATCAAACATACGCGGTTGTTTTGCGTAATGGTTTTTCATGGAGAATTGAAAGGGCTGTCCTTTATGCTCTGGGGGCTGTGCCGGATAGATATATCGTGGACGATAGAGACACAATTCTTGAGGAAGCCTCCGGCGAGATAGTTATAAACGATGTGTCGCGTGACGACGGGAGTGCATATTACAGGGACGGCTCAAAAAGGTTAAAAACAACGGAACTATTGCAGCTCGTTATAACGCTGGATGAAGTTCGTCAGATGATGCAGAAGCAGATGCAGGATATTTTCGCCAAATTCAGCAAAGAGGAAAGAGCAGCGATAATGTCCATGGCTGATACCCTGGTCAGGGCGAATCTTACTTTCAATAAAGAAAAAACGGTGCACTCAAAACAGCAGGCGCGCGAAAAACTTAACAAGATAGTAATCAGGGTTAGCAGGGGGGATATAATAGTCCGCGACGGAGAACCCATAGAGAAACGCCAGCTCATGATACTTGACCACCTGAGGGAAGCCGGCAGGAATTATCAGAACGTTGTGCTCTATTTCTTTTATTTTATGCTTTTCAGCCTCGTACTTTATAGTCTCACTTTCTATGTTAGGTCGTCCATATACATGTATAAGGCAAAGACCAGGGATCTTATTGTTATAGGCCTGTTCACTGTATGCTACACGCTCGGGTTCAAACTATGGTCTTTTATATCGTTGATCCTCGCGGGGTATATAACTGATATCCCGTTGGACATATTCCTGATGTTGTTCCCGTTCGTCGCGATGGCTTTTGTAATAAGGATACT
>JAZDEK010000055.1:0-2785 GCA_043808895.1 Pseudomonadota bacterium | reverse complement strand
GATTCAAATGTGATCACATGTGTACCGATGAGTTCTCCCTCGCGGACACTTGTTATCGGGCATTTCAGCCCGGCTTTCTCTATTACAGCGGCGAGTGTTTTTGCCGTACCGCTTGGTTTGTCTTTTTTATTTATATGATGGGTCTCTTTTATTGAGGCTGTGAATTTATCCGTTTTTGATATTAGGAATGATAGTTCCGCAAGCGTTTTTAGAACAGCGTTCACGCCGAGTGAGAAATTTGATCCATACATGACCATCGCGTTACTTTTTGTGATCTCTTTCTCTATTTCTTTTATGTCCCAGCCTGTGGTGCCGCAGACTATTTTCGCGTTGGCTTTATTTTTGATTATGTAGAGTATGTTCTCTTTTGCCGCATCGGGCATGGTGAACTCAAAGAAAACGTCCACGGTTTCAAGCGTATTTTCTGGGATCTTCTGGAGTTCAACAAGAGAATCGGCCTTAACAACAACTTTATGGCGCCCCTCAGACGCTTTCTCCAGGCCGCGCCCCATCTTTCCATAGCCGAGTATGCCTACGTTCATATCTTCCAATATATAATATTGTGTGATATAGGCAATAGTATTATCTTAGTATTTAACAGGGAGATAAAAAAATGAACCAGGATCCAAAATCTATGATGGAAGAACTAGAAAGACTAAAAGCCGAGAACGAGAAACTGAAATCCGGCAGAAAAGGCCCGGGAGAAATTACGTTCAAGGTGAGCGCTAAGGGCGCGTTATCTGTTTATGGGCTTGGAAGATTCCCTACCACTCTTTATAAAGAACAGTGGGAAAGGCTGCTTCAGAAGATCGATGGCCTTAAAAGTTTCATAAAGGAAAACGAGTCAAGGCTCCGTACAAGATAAATTCGCGCACTTGACTTCCGCGTTCCACGCTACATCGGCGCGCAGGCTTTTTTCAGCCATGCTAGAAGTTTGCCGTTGCCTATATTAGGCGCAAGGTTCTTGTATACCGTTCTGTGATAATCGTTGATCCATTTTATTTCTTCAGCGGTGAGCATTTTCTTAACGATCAATTCTTTTTCATAAGGGCACATTGTTAGTTGTTTGAAACAGAGGTAGTTCGTCTTTTTATCTTTTGCGACATAGACCATGTTCTCTATTCTTATGCCATAACGTCCTTCTTTGTAGTATCCAGGCTCGTTGCTCATTACCATGCCTTCTTCTAGCACTGTCGCCATCAACGGCCCTATTCCCACGCCTGATGTTTCGTGTACACAACCGTAATAACCTATACCGTGACCTGTTTTGTGGGGGTAATCGAGCCCTTTATCCCATAGGAATTTTCTGGCGAGCACATCTATGTTGTATGCTCTTGTTCCTTGTGGGAATATCGCTCCTGCTATATTTACGTGTCCCTTAAGGACGCGGGTATAATTTTCTTTTATCTCTTTTGGTACTACTCCTACAGTGACCGTCCTCGTTGTGTCCGTTGTGCCATCTAGATATTGACCACCGGTATCCACTAACACAAGACCTTTATTCTTAATTTTTTTATTGGAACGCTCTGTTGGATGATAATGTGTGTCAGCGGCGTTCTCGTTATAGGCTGCTATTACAATAAAACTCAGGCTAAAGAAATGTTTTTGCTCTTTTTTTAGTTTTATTATTTTTTGTACAAGTTCTAATTCATTAACGGGGTGTTTTTTAACTTCATTTTTTATCCAGAAGATGGCTTTTATTAAGGCGGAACAGTCTTTGACGCAAGCGTTGGCTATATTTTTTATTTCAAAAGGTGTTTTAAGAGCCTTGATTCTTGTTATTGGCGAGACGTCTTTTATTATTTTTGCAGAAGTGGCCATGTTGTTCAATGTACTCTGAGATGTTTCGTTGGGGGCTACTAGCACGACCTTATTTTTTGAAAGTACTTTTAATTTTTTCCAGAAATCCTTGTAATCTAAAAGGGATGTGTTCTTTGGGAGATATTTTTTATAGCCTTTTGGCAACCTTTTCCTATTTAGGAACCATGACACATTATTTTTTCCTATTATGAGGCATGATACGGCCATGGGCTCATACGGGAGGTCTGTACCTCTGACGTTCATTACCCTCGCTATTGATTCAAGATTTAATACAACGTGAAGATCGATATTTTTTTCTTTCAGTATTTTTTGTACGGACATTATTTTATCGTCGGCGGAAAGATCCTCGAATCTTTCATCGCGGAACATTAAGGTCGACGTGGAAAGAGGAGGGCGCTGTTCCCATATTTCGGTGACAAGATCTGTGTTCAGTTGTTTTATTGTTATCCCCGGCATGCTGCTCGTTGTATTCTTTAATGCGTCCATTTGGTTGATCGTTAATGTTTGAGCGTCTATTCCTAGTACAAAATCCTTTCCGAATTCTTTGTTCGTCCAGTTTATCTCTGAGTTAAAGCCTGGTGCCACGACCAACAACGTTTCGTAGGTGAAAGGGGATCCTTTTAGTTCGTATTTTGCCCTTATTGTTTCCATGGCGTTGATCCATAATTTTGAACTTTTTTGAGTTATTATTATGTTGCAGTACGGGGCTGTAAAACCCGTTAGATATTTATTCCTGGCCCAATGCTCCGGAATATATTCGTTCTGATGAGGATCGGAGTTCGTCAAGAGGTACGCGTCTATGTGTTCCTTTTTCATCAGTACTCTAAGTTTTTTAAGTTTATCACGATGGGTCATGTGGCCCCTCCTTTTAAATATGTTACTACAACATTGGGTAAAAGGTGATATTATTTATTTTATGTTCGACAGGATGCGCGGAATAAATAACGGCATAATGCTCTCGCTG
>JAZDEK010000054.1:0-3719 GCA_043808895.1 Pseudomonadota bacterium | reverse complement strand
GACAAGATGTTGCTTGTTAGCAAGGAAGAGTGCGTTAAATATCGTTTCAGCACCAAAGAAGAAACAACTCAAACCACGTTAAAGGCCTCGGTGTTACCGTTAAACCAGTAACTTTACTTGAACATATACACTGTTGCTGATAAAATACATCCCAAATGGAGGCTAATATGAAATTTTTTGCCGCAGTTATTATCGTGTTGTCGATGCTTGTCTCTTGTAGTGCGTTTGCGGTCATTGCCGAGCTGAACAAAAAAGATTTTGCTGAAAGTATTTACAAGTCAAACCTTGGTTCTTTCGACAGCGTCGGTGCGAATAAAGTAGAGGGTGTCTACGCTGCGGGCATCGCTACTCTTCCCGCCAACTGTAAAGAGCTCATAATGAAGAAAGCTGTAGCGCACGTGCTCAAAAATACGTTTGGTTGCGCGAATTGCCCCGTAACAAACCAGAACATGTCGCCTACTGCTACTTTAGATAGCAGCGATAATATATCGCTCGTACCTGTAGTTAGAGAAGATGGAAATCTAGATAGAAGTAGGGTCAGATGTCGCATCGATAAAAGCTCTCTTGTTAAGGATGCCACTAAAATACTCGTTATGCCCGATAAGCAGGAGCCAAATAACCCGTCCAGACCGCTGAATCAATATAGCAGGATAATCTTTATGGATAGGGATGAAGAAGGGTTGGTGTTCCCGGTTAAACTGAAATACAGAGATAACGGTCGAAATAAACCAGGCATCTGGACTCTGGAAGGCGGTGATGGGAAAAGTTTTGTTATCAATGAAGCTAATTTCTACTTAAGACCCAAATATGTGGAGCTCAGCAGCGCGTATAGAATAACCCCGGATAATATCTGTGTAGCGGCGGTCTCCACCGCCGGTAGTGGAGTTTCTACATGTACAAAATATGAAGGGAACATAGTTCTGACAACGAAAAAAACTTTAACACTCGGCGTTACTGCTACACTGAATGGAATGAAGACAATAATGAGGTTTGCTGAACCGAAGAATGTTATATTTGTTGGTGGCAATACATCAGATGCTGATATGCACAACTATAAGAACGTTTGGAAAAATGCACAGCATTAAACTATGGGTAGAAAGATAATAACCACCGTCTATATAACCGAGGAGCAGGATCGTGCGCTTAAGGAGCTGAACGGTAAATCCAAGGTTCCGGTCGCACAATTCATAAGAGAAGGCATTGACCTTGTGCTGGAAAAACATAATATAGCTTCGTATGGACAATTATCTTTTGATGCAATACTCAAACGAAAGCAGAAAAAAGAAGAATAGGGATCCTTTCTAAAATGGAACAAAAACATATACGGAACTTTTGCATCATTGCGCATATCGACCATGGAAAATCCACGCTTGCGGATAGAATTCTTGAAATTACGGGCGCTGTAACTAAACGAGAAATGCGCGCGCAGTATCTTGACAGCATGGATCTTGAACGCGAACGCGGTATTACAATAAAAGCACAAACAGTTAGGCTTTATTATCAGTGCAGGGACGGAAATAAATATCAGTTCAATTTGATAGATACTCCCGGGCACGTTGATTTTACTTATGAGGTTTCTAGAAGCATGGGTGCGTGCGAGGGTGCGCTTCTGGTCGTAGACGCAAGCCAAGGAGTTGAAGCGCAAAGTATAGCAAATGCTTTTATCGCCTCTGACAGCAATCTTGAAATAATCCCCGTATTAAATAAAGTTGACCTTCCGGTCGCCGACATTGAAAAAACAAAACAGGAGATAGAGGAGATAATCGGCATAGGCGCGAAACACGCTATTGCTGTATCGGCAAAGACCGGAAAGAACGTGGAAGATCTTTTGGAAGAAGTGGTGCATCTTATCCCCCCGCCAAAAGGTGACGAGAATAAACCTCTTAAGGCTCTGATATTTGACAGTTGGTTTGACCCTTACGTCGGTGTTATTACTCTTGTCAGAGTTAGAGACGGTGTACTTAAAGAAAAAATGAAAATAAAACTTCACGCGACCGGCACGGTTTTTGAAGTTATGAAAGTCGGAGTTTTTTCTCCAAAGCCCGTATATCTTAATGAACTTAAAGCGGGCGAAGTTGGGTTTATAGCCGCTGGGATGAAAGATGTATCTGAGGCGAAAATAGGGGACACGATATTAGAAGAGGGTGATACAACAAGCGAGCCGCTCCCCGGATTTAAACCCATAAAGCAAATGGTGTTCTGCGGATTCTATCCCGTCGAGGCAAACGAATATGGCATGTTAAAAGATTCGCTGGATAAACTTCATCTTAATGATTCATCTTTTACTTATGAAAAAGATTCTTCCGAAGCTCTTGGCTTTGGATTTAGATGCGGCTTTTTGGGTCTTCTTCATATGGACGTTATTCAGGAAAGGTTGGAAAGGGAATTCAATGTTGACCTTATCACCACGGCTCCATCTGTCGTCTATAAGATCGTTATGGATGACGGAGAGGTAAAGGAAATAAATAATCCTTGTCAGCTTCCGGATACAGGAGTTGACCACATAGAAGAACCATATATGAGAGTAAGGATCCATACCCCCGCTGATTACGTCGGTGGACTCTTGGCTTTATGTAACGATAAACGCGGCGAGCAGGAGGACATGATCTGTTACCAGAATAACAGAGTGCAGCTTATTTACGATCTCCCGCTTTCAGAGGTCATGTACGATTTCTTTGATACGCTGAAATCAATATCACGCGGTTACGCCTCTATGGATTATGAGATATTGGAATACAGGGAATCAAAACTTGTAAAACTCGATATTCTTATAAATGGAAAAATTGTGGACGCATTGTCCACCATCGTTCATGCGGAGAACTCGTACAACAGAGGACGCGACCTTGCTTCCAAATTAAGAAAAGAAATTAAGCGCCAAATGTTCGAGGTCGCTATTCAGGCCGCCATCGGCTCGCGCGTTATAGCAAGAGAAAGTGTAAGCGCTCTCAGAAAGAACGTTACGGCAAAATGTTACGGCGGTGACGTGACAAGAAAAAGGAAACTCTTGGAAAAGCAGAAAGCGGGTAAAAAGAGAATGAAACGGGTGGGGAACGTTGAGATCCCGCAAGCAGCATTCCTGGCAGTGCTTAAGGTGAAATAATGTCTCACGTAGCTTTTTCTGCGAACTTTTATCACAGGTTCAAAGGCCAGATATTCTTTATTCTGTTTTGGGCGGCTCTTTTTATCGCTTTAAAGTTCTTTGTTCTCGACCTGTATCGTATTCCATCTTCATCCATGCAACCCACTCTTATTGAGGGCGACCATGTTGTAGGTTTAAAGATCTTTTTCAAGCACAGGGGTAATGTTGTCGCTATAAAACGTGCCGAGGACAAATACATATATATTAAAAGAATAGCCGCGCTCCCGAATGATCTAATAAACGTAAAAGCCGGAACTGTTTCCATTAATAAACAAAAACTTAAGACTGTGTTCGATAATGATACTAAAAGATACCGTTATATAGAAAATAGCGACGTGGTTTACTTGGAGTCTAACGGCGGAAGATCATACCCCGTTCTTTACAATAACGTAAAAAGACCGCTCGACCTTGAAAAAGAGTATAAAGTTTCTGGTCAGGGTGTTTTTTTATTGGGCGACAACAGGGTTAACTCCGTTGACTCAAGGACCTGGGGCGAAATTAAAAAGTCCGACGTAATGTCAAGAATAGTTCTCGTCTGGTTCTCAAGAGACCCAGAAACACACGCAATACGATGGGACAG
>JAZDEK010000053.1:0-2465 GCA_043808895.1 Pseudomonadota bacterium | reverse complement strand
ACGTTCAGCAAGCTATATTATAAGTTCGCGGGTTTAAACAGGTCTTACGAAGATCTGGTCGCGGAAAAAAAGCGGCTGATAATCGGTAAACATATGGCCGGCAATATTGACAACCTTGCCCAACAGTTAAAAAATATATCGAGCAACGACCGCAACGCAAGCGACATTACGCTATACGGAATTGAAAGGGTGTTGGTTGAAGTATTCGCTTTTTTTCCGGTGTACAGGACCTACGTTAACTCCGGGAAATTCAGCGACAGCGATAAATTGTACATCAAGGAAGCCATCGATAAAGCGAAGGAAAAAAGCCCGTTCCTTATGTACGAACTTGATTACCTGCAAAAATTCCTCCTGCTTGAAAACATTGAAAATATAGACGAAGAAAGCAAAAAAAGCCGGCTCAACTTCATAATGAATTTCCAGCAGTATACAGGCCCGCTTATGGCGAAAGGTTTTGAGGATACGGTCCTGTATATCTACAACAGGCTGATATCTCTTAACGAGGTGGGCGGCCACCCGATATATTTTGGCGTTCCCAGGAAAGAATTCCATTCTTTCTGTAAGGGAATGTCCGAGAAATTGCCGCACTCAATGAACGCGACTTCCACTCATGATACAAAAAGAGGAGAAGACGTAAGGGCGAGAATAAACGTCCTTTCCGAGATGCCGCGCGAGTGGGCCGGCCGGGTTAAGATGTGGAACAAACTTAACAAGAAGAACAAGAAAAAAATAGGCGAAGGATACTTCCCGGACAACAACGACGAGTATTTTATCTATCAAACCCTTATAGGCGTTTATCCGTTCGATGAACAGCCAGATATTTTTAAAGAAAGGGTAAAAGAATACTTAATTAAAGCGGTCCGCGAAGCCAAAGTGCATACGGCATGGATAAAAAATGATACCGACTATGAGAGCGCCTGCGTGAATTTTATCGAACAAATACTTAAAGAAGATGATAACAATCAGTTTTTGAAAGATTTTCTGCCGTTCCAAAAGAAAGCGGCCTTCTATGGCACATTAAATTCCCTTTCTCAGGCAATGATAAAAATGACGGCTCCGGGAGTTCCGGATTTTTATCAAGGCTGCGAGCTGTGGGAGCTGAATCTTGTAGACCCGGATAACAGAAGGCCGGTTGATTATGACAAAAGAATTAGTATGCTGGCGGACATTAAAGAAAGATCCAAGAACGATATAAACGGTCTTCTAAAAGAATTATCGTCCGACGGACGGGACGGGAAGATTAAACTTTATTTGATTTACAAAACATTGGAGTTCAGGAAGGCACACCCCGATATATTTGAAACGGGCAGTTACGTTCCGATAGAGACAACAGGGAAACTTAAAGACAACGTTATCTCTTTTATGCGGAAATCCGGGAAAGGGTCTGCCGTGGTGATAGCGCCGAGATTTTACAGCTATTTTATGAAAGAAGGGGAAATGGTTGCCAACAGCGACATATGGGGTGATACATCGGTGGTTCTGCCCGAAGGGTCTCCCGCTGAATTCAAAGATATTCTAACCGGAAATACAATAAAATGCTCCGATAATACTATTGCAGTCTCAACCGTGCAAACCTTATTGCCCGTATCATTGCTTTACGGCGCAGGAAGCGGTCATGCGGGTTAACGGGGGTGGCTTATGCTGGTAATAGCGCATCGCGGCGCTTCCGGGTATAAGCCCGAAAACACGATAGAGGCTTTTGAGGCCGCCGTTGAGATGGGCGCGGACTTTATAGAAATAGATGTCCAGGAGACCGCCGACGATAAACTTGTTGTGTGGCATGACACGCGTTTTAAAAACGGTGTCCGCTCTACGGAAATAAGTTACGCTGAATTAAAGAAGCTGGCGTCAGTCCGCGGGATTGACGTTCCCCTTTTTTCCCAAACTCTCAAAGTCCTGAACAACCGCATAAAAATCAACGTTGAAATAAAAACAATGAGGATAATGGAACTTTTGCTCAAAGAGATATATTCATACGACGCCGACAAACTCCTTTTTTCTTCCTTTAACCATGAGTTCATCAGAATAATTCGAAGGAAAACCCCGCATTTAAAAACAGCGGCGCTGATAGTCAGCCGCTTGCTTGACCCTTTGCAGGTAATGGCCTCGCTGGACACGGATATTCTTATACAGCATTTTCAGCATGTTGACAGGGATTACATAGAGTTCCTGCACAACAATAATAAAAAACTGTATGTCTGGAACATAGACAACGAACGCGATATGAGGGATTTTAAGAAAATGGAAGTAGACGGGATCTTTACTGATTACCCGGACATAGCCGTAAAAATAGCCAGGGAACAATGATATATTCATTTCACCCGCTTGTCCTGCCGTCATACTCGAGTGCGGTTATCGGATATCTATAATAAGTAAAAATAGAAAGAACGGGTCTGACAAAGTTTGGGCATTTGAATTCCTCCTATGATTTGATACAATAGGGCAAAAGGGAGCTTGGGTAAGTG
>JAZDEK010000052.1:0-7133 GCA_043808895.1 Pseudomonadota bacterium | reverse complement strand
GGTTTGTCTTTGGTATTTAAATAAAACATCGCCAAGTATCGTAGATAAAATAATTCTGTGGCTTGTTTTTATTTTTACAACGCTCTCTTACACCGACCCACTATCAAAGATACTGGTGCAGGTATGGGATCTTCCGACAATTAAAGTGATCCCATGCATAATAGCGTGGATAAAAATTCAGATAGAACTTTTGGGATTAACTACCAAATATAAATTCCCGTTCGCCCGACGATAATTCTTACTTGGATTTAGTTTAGCCAGAATTCTATCCACATATCCGCTCTTAAAATTACCAACATGAGTTAATTTGAGCCCGCAATCGTGAGCTTTGTCTTCAAGGTCAACTTCTTTAGGGCCAAATATTGTGTGAACATAAACAGCGTCAGTATCTTTAATGGAGCAAAGAATATCGTTCCAGTCATCTTTTCCTATAGCTTTTATATCGCCCTTGTACGCGGTAAAGAACTTTGGAACTATTGGGCTGTCGCTTATAAATGTTTTCATACCCTTGGTTCGGGCGTAATCAAGCGCGCCTGTAACGTTAGTAAGAGTAGGACTTGTGCAGGCAAAAACGAGAATAACAATATTTACCACCCAGAACCAATACAAGCATGTCTCATAAAGTGGATATAGTTTTTTTCTGGTAAAAAAGTTCTTCGCCCAACTTATTCCAAGACCTATCAGAAGTAGAAATATCGGTATCACAGGGAACATAAATCTATCTTCCTTGTGAGGCATTAAAGAATGAAAAAGTACGAACACTACAAATATAATTCCAAGCCATGCATGTTTAATTTCAGCTTTTATTGCCGCCGGAATTGTAACAATGCTTGCTATTGGAATACTTAAACCGATAAATAAAAGCAGGAAATTATACCAGGGCTGCTCGCTGTGGGTCAGGAAAACACCACTTTGGAATTTTACATACCCTATTACGGAAGATAAGAAACCGCCGCTGTGGCGATAATCTATATATATTTGGAAGAGTAGTATTAAAAAGCCGCCGAATAAAAAATCCCGGAGCGTTTTTCTTGTTGGTGGCGCGAAAATAAAAATAAAGCAAAGTGTAATATAAATTATAGAAACGTGGAGCCTGAACATAGCCGCCACAGCGAGCATTATCCCTGAAAAAAAGAATTTCTTGTCCGCGATAAAATATATCCCAAAAATAATAAAGAACGCGCTTATGGATTCAGTCATAAGGCGCGTTTGGATGAACGGCATCGCGAAAAAGAAACTAAATAAAAGAGCCGTATACCTTGCGTTACGTTTTGTATCCAAGGATCTTTTCGCCCTGGGCATTTCATCGCCCAATAAGAGCGCCGTTCGGTACGCAAAATATATGGTCGCTGAGCTTATAAGGCCTGTTATCATCATTGAAAGCCTTAAAATATTAACGGGGCTATGAAGATTAAAAATTTTGTTCGCGATAAAAAATAAAATATAATCGAAATAAAAAAGTACAGGACTTCTGGCCGCGTCTAAATATGTAAAAGCATGGTCAGAGAACAGCTTCATCCCTGCCGGCTCTATGCCGTTATAATATTCATCAAAACCTATGAACCCGTAGACAAAATACCCGCAGATAACTCTAAGTAGCGCGCCGCCTAGTATTATTAGGAACAGGTTTCTATTCTTCATACACCCTCTTTATCTTTACGTATCTTATCAAGCAAAATATCCACAGGCGTATTAAGACCCTTACTTTGATTGCAGTTAAAACAACAAACAACAACGTTCCCTTTGCTGCTCTTTCCGCCTCTTGCAACAGGCACTATGTGGTCCATTGTGAGTTTCTCTTTAGGGAATTTCTGGCCGCAGTAATGGCAAACACCTTCAACAAGTTTTTGTTTCCACCACGAGCTTTTTTTAAGCTCGGCGGCGTTTGTTTTTTCTTTTTGCATATGTGCTTTGTCGGGCGTTACGTCGTAGAACTTTCTTTCTTTCATATACGGCTCCAAATAAAATCTGGGCATAATCTTATGAACCAAGTCATCAGTACCCACCTTTTTGTAATGTATGCAATCTTTTTTCTTTTCATAACGGCGTTATATATTTGTGCAGCAGCTTTTTCCGGAGTTGCTGCCCAGAACATTTTCTCCCCTTCCATCATTGGCGTTTTAACATAACCTGGCTGTATATCAGTGACGTAAATATCTTTAAACCCCTGGTGAGCGAACTTATGCTTTAACCCACTTAAGTACGCACTTACAAATGATTTCGACGCGCAATACGCTGGACATTCTCCATGCGCACGTATCGCGGCTATCGATGATATCCCAACAATATGCCCCTTTTTCTGTTTAACGAAATAATCAGTAACCGCGACAGCCATCGCCGTAAATCCTGTCACGTTAACATCTATTACCGGACGCTCATTCTCCCACAAAAGTGTTTCACCACCTTTGCCCACTCCCGAATTTATTATTACAATATCAACACCGTTCATCTCATTTACTAATTCATTGAATGCCTTCATTGATTCCTCGGGCTTTAAAAGATCCATGTATTTTATGTAAGACTGTGTCCCAATCTCTTTTTTTTATGCCCTCAAGAAGCTCTGTTCTACGCGCGGTCATCCCCACAATACACCCGTGACGGGCGAACTCTTTGGATAACGCCTCTCCTATGCCGGATGAGGCCCCGATAATTATAACTTTAGTCGACATCAACCATCACCATCCCTGAGTTGGACATAGGTATCACGGGGTCTAACTCATAAATATCTTTAAGCATATCAAATAGTTCACGCTGTATGCGGCCGCGGCCTGTAACGAAATTGCAGCTCACATATTCTCTATTCATACGGGCGTAACTTATAATACTCTCCGCGGTACGAAGAGCATCCTCGACCAGGAATCCATGAAAATCCATCTCTATTACGCCATTTTTAGGTCTCATAAGCCCCGCCAAGCGTCAATTTATACGCAAAAGAGCATAAAAACAAGCTTGACTTATACCTGTAATATATGACATAAATGCAAAATCCGGTGCAAAGCACCGTAGTTCACAGGAGGATTTTTTGAATGGGTAAGAAATTGTATGTAGGCAACCTGCCTTACAGTGTAAATGACCAGAAACTGCAGGAACTTTTTTCGGTTTATGGCGAAGTAGTATCAGCGAAAGTAATCACCGACTATGACTCAGGTCGTTCAAAGGGTTTTGGATTTGTTGAAATGGCTAGCGATGACGCTGCCAGAAAAGCAATCTCTGAACTTGACGGCAAAGAAATGGAAGGAAGGAACGTCAAAGTCAACGAAGCAAGACCTAAAGAAGACCGTAGATAGTCTTTGAATAGATTATTTGCTTAAAACAAAAGGGGCGCGGCTTTTTAGCCGCGCCCCTTTTTTATTACCTCATCCTCTTTATTGCTATCTTACTACCGCACCAATTGGTGCCGGTTCAGTAACTGGTGTCTGCCCCAGAGTTGAAGGCAGTGTTGGTGTTGGCGTTGGAGTAGTAGCAGGTTCTTCGCCTTGAGCCAGAGGGTGCGCCCTCGCCGTATCCTCTAACGCTCCATTTTTTGGGCACCATCCGACGGTCATGGGTATAGGAGCTTGTTCAAGACTGGTATCCGCGGGCAGTACCATCGCGTCCGGAGTAGTTAGGGAGAAACAATAATGAATTATGTAAGCGACCGCGACCCCGTTTAATGAAATAACGTTCTGGGCTATAGTTATTATCGGCGTCGCTCCATCCGCGATCTTGAATGCATGAGCGTTCGCTAAATTAGAATCGCCCATATCCAGAACAGCAACGGGCAAATTATCCGGCACAGACATTAATATACCTGCAGAATTAAAATAAAGAACGGTCGGATATAACATCGCTGGAACAAGTACTCCATTATTTATAACAGCCACTCTTGTGTTTTCCTTAAGCCCACAGACATATTGTCCATACCCATACGACATAGAAGCGGACTCACATAAATAAGGTGCGCATGATTGGCACTCGACCACTGCCGGACACGAAGCCTGTGTACTGCCCTGTGTGCTACCCTCGACGTAAACTGGTATGGTCTTTATAGTATCTGCCCCGGGCGCTTTTTTACACCCCGATATAAATAAAGCAAACCCAACAAAAATTACTGCTGAGAGAATTAAAAACTTGTTCATATTTTCCTCCTGCATATTTCTAAAACGCTTATGGACAATTCTTCCCGACTCTGGACATTGACTCTGCTTCCGAGCACGCTTTGCCGTTACCACCTTCACCATTTGCGTTTGGGCACCAGCCTGTCGTCATATCTATATTCGGTATGTTAATCAATGGGCTAGTGAGAGACAGTATCATGATGAGTGGAGGTGTGCTGGATGGGCAGTATGTAAGTATGCGCCCTGCTCCAACTCCGTCCACGTATATGGTGTTCTTTTTTATCTGTATCGCCGCGGTGCCTGGTTGAACTTTAAATGGATGAGCGTTCGCTACGTTCGTCTCTCCTATATCCGTAACGGCGACAGGAAGATTATCAGGGAGTACGATCAGAGTTCCGTCCACAGCTATATAGAAAAAAGCAGTATTGCTGGAACCACCGATAATTGCGCCAGTATTGTTAATAACAGCTACAGTCGCAGCGGACTCAGGAGCCGGACAAACGAACGATGCGTAAATGTAAGTACCTGAAGATGACTCGCATACATATTTCGTGCATGTCGGACATTCTTCTGCCGCAGGGCAAGTTGTTGCCTGCGTGCTACCTTGGACATCGCCACCTATATAGACCGGTTCAAACTTTGTCGTACCGCCTTCGTGAGTTTTTTTACACCCCGAAAGGAACAGCGCGAAAATGATTATAAAAACGATCGATATGCTAAAAAGTTTGTTCATGATGTCCCCCTTTTATATATGTCATTATAACAGATACGTTAATTTTTGTCAAGTTATTTGCCTGCCTACAGGTTAACTTATTGATATTATTAATATTTAACTCCATCGCGCCTGCTGCCAAGTACCTCGTAACGCTGTTCTTGAATAGCTTTTAAAGTCAACATCCTTCCATTCCCATGTGGAGTATCTGCGTACATTGACCTCATCTTAAATCCGTTGAGCGCGATAACAATATGGACCAAAACACAGGACACTATTAGAACAAATACAAATTTTTTCCATAAAGGTCTCTGCAGGTATTTTTCCCAACAGTAAAAAGCGTATATAACTGTAAGAGGATATAGAACATAAAATGTATGTGACGAGGGCCCTTTCACAGAGAACAAAAAACTTAAATAAAGCATGACAAAAACAGCGAGCGTAAAATATTTTACGAATCTCCACGCGGTCTTTGAGTTTTTTCCCGCTCTAAAGAACTCAAATATTAAGGATAACGGCTGCAGCATTCCGGAAATAGCGACAATAAAAGCGAATGGAATAACCCACGCGTATTTTAATAAAAGCGAGAACCTTTCATCCGTATTGGAACCCAAAAATCTTGGAAGTTCCATACAGGGAAGGGAAAGGAATCTAAAAAAAACCGTGAAAAACTCTCCCGCGTTCTTGTAGTTGAACGTTAAGTTCGATCCAGTTCCGCCCGTTCCCAAAAACCCGTACTCTATATATGTAGGAATAACTAGAACCAGCATCACCGACGAGCCGATCAAAAACCACAAAACATTTTTAAACGAGAATTTTATGTAAAAAGAGAATAATATAATTGGGACAAGCAGCACCCACGACATATGGAGTTGATAGATCCAAAACAAAGAAAACCCCATTAATGCAAAACAAATTCTAGGCGACAAAATATTTTTTTTGGTCTCAGGCATAAGCTCAAAGAATGAAATAAAGAACAGCACCGCGGCCGGAAGCACATACGAGGGATTTATAATGTGCGTTGAGTAATTAAGTGTCCACGGCGCGAACAATATTAAAGAGAAAACTATCCACCATGGAATATTAAAAAGTTTTGTGCAGTACCACGCGAAAAAGACCAACGAACCTGTGGAAAGGATATTAAGAAATATGTAAGGCGCCTCTGGTATTGGAAGAGCAAAGAACGGAAGTCCGACCAAAAGTGCCTGCAGCGCTCCAGGGAGTTGACTGTGAGTGTACACAATATCGGGCCCAAAGTACGGCCATGACTTCAACGTAAAGAACTTAAGGCCCAAAAGATATACCTGCAGCTCATCCTCGAACCAGAATTCGGAGCAAAGGCCAAAAGCAAGTCTTATGATGAACGCAAACAGAATAAAAACAAAAATTCTTTTGTTCATGTTACGAATCATATTAACACAAAAACGTTTGTAATATAATGTATTAACCATGAATTGCCCGCTATGCAGCCACATAAATACAGTACCTTACGGAAATTACGTTAAATGCACCGGATGCGGATTGATATTTAATCCTAATAGATTGAGCCCTAACAAACTTTTAAGTTCCTACACGGGCGGCTGGTTAAAATCCATGAGAAGAAGAATTTTTGGCGGCTTTAGAAAGTTTGAGTCGTGGGGACAGTATAACGAGTTCATGCAGAAAGCGTATAAGATACTAGGCGCTGTGGAAAAACTTCTCCCCGGCAGAAAGCAAATAAATATTTTGGATATTGGATGTAACAAAGGGTTCTTTTTGGCAGCGTGCGCAGAAAAAGGCTGGGACACACACGGTGTTGAACTTGTAGATGAACTTTTAACACCTTTCAGAAGAAAATATCCCGAAAGCAATATTTTAAACGGTCGTTTCGAGGATGTTCACCACAAACTCAACAAAAATTATTTTGATGTTATAACAGCCATCGACGTAGTTGAGCATTTTGAGGATCCGTTTGAGAGCATTAAAAATATAAGACAGTTATTAAAACCTGACGGGATCTTTATAACACAGACGCCGGATAGTTTAAGTCCTCAGGCAAAGTCACAGAATCTAAATTGGGGCGCATTAAAGGACATGGAACACCTTTTCATCTTCAATAAAAACAATTATACTAGCATAGTGCGGCAAGCGGGTTTCAACAGAACAGAATTTATCCCTGTTTTTGACGAGGCTGACGGGAACTTTGCGGCCGTTTCATCATCCGAATAATATAATAGGAGGGTGCCATGAATAAAATTACCGCCGAAGAAATAATAAAATTATACGAGCTTGAGCCTCTTACAATTGAGGGCGGCTATTACAAAGAACTTTATAGATGCGACCTG
>JAZDEK010000051.1:0-2154 GCA_043808895.1 Pseudomonadota bacterium | reverse complement strand
CCGTCCATTTGCGCGGCACCGGTTATCATGTTCTTGATGTAGTCCGCGTGGCCGGGGCAATCAACGTGCGCGTAGTGGCGATTCTTAGTCGCGTACTCTACGTGCGCTGTTGCTATCGTAATACCACGTTCCCTTTCCTCGGGAGCGTTATCTATCTGGTCGAATGATTTATATTCTGCCAGACCCTGTTCCTGAAGGGTCTTTGTTATTGCCGCTGTAAGTGTAGTTTTACCATGGTCTACGTGGCCTATAGTTCCTACGTTCACGTGCGGTTTGTTTCTCTCAAACTTTTGCTTTGCCATTTTACTAATCCTCCAAAATTATTGTCTCCCACGTATAAAGACGTGCGAGATTACCAATAACTTTTATTTTAAAACGGGGTTTTGTCAAATTAATTTATTGGTAACCGCCACGGCGGCGGCAGGATTGCAACAGTAGAGCGGTAGAGTTTTATTTATATGTATCCCAGGCTTTCTCTGGCAAAGCGTCGTCAACGCGTTTGTAAAGTCCATTATTAAAATTATTTGCAAACGTTTCAATCGTATCGCAGCCGTATATAACGTCACCGCAAGTCTTAAAACTATGTTCTAACACTTTTTCGAATCCGTAAGGACAAACAGTCCCTTTTCCATCTCCGTAGTATGTTACGAAACGTTGTTTCCCGTCGTTGAATTCTTTCCCGCCAGCAAAATCTATTGCCGCGCTTCTTAAAGTTTCCGCCAGTGGACCCTTGCCACCTAGTTTTATTTCGCGGTCATCAGTCGTGTTTTGTTCGGCGTAACACATCGCCGATAAAACGAGCGCACCAAAAAACGACACCGTAGTCAGAATGAAAATTTTCTTCATAAAAGCCTCCGAAAAACGTTTCCACACTTCTATCACTATTACCCCCCCCCCCCGTGTCAATATTAATTATTGATGAAAATAATCGTATAATTATGGCACAAATCCTCATCATGTGCTACAATAGCAGATATAAAGGAGTTCTTTGATGGTAAAAAACGCGGCAAAATTACTGAAGTTGGAACGCAAAATGGTTTCCAATGAGAAACTATCTATTAAACAAAAATTTCAACAAATAGATGACTTGTGGGAAGAATGCTTAGCCCTAAATAAAAAACTACTCTCAGAAAAGTTGGTGCCAAATCCGGCGACGATTGAACTGGCAAGGATACTTAACTCATGTTCCAAAAATTAATATCCAGGATTGCCGCTGAGTTAAACAAGCGCAAAATACCTTACATGATAATAGGCGGGCACGCGGTTATTCTTTATGGTGAACCAAGGTTAACCCGGGACATAGATATAACTCTGGGGGTAGATCAGGAAAAGTTACCAGAATTATTGAACGTTTGTAAAAAGCTTAAATTTAAAATCCTCCCGGATAACGTAGAGGCGTTCGTAAATAAAACCATGGTTTTGCCGGTTGTGGATACAGCGACTAACATACGAGTAGAGTTCATATTCTCTTACACTCTGTATGAGAAAACAGCGTTAAATAGAGTTAACAATGTTAACATAAATGGAACTCCCGTCTGTTTCGCGTCTTGTGAAGACATCATCGTACATAAAATATTCGCTCAGCGCCCCAGGGATATAGAGGACGTTAAATCAATATTGCTAAAAAACAAGAACATCGATAAAAAATATATAAGGAAGTGGCTTACAGAGCTTGAGCTCACATGTCCGGATAAAAAGTTTGTAGTTTTATTCGATAATCTGTTAAAAGTGTAACCTATGTGTCCGGTATGGACCAGACGCGTCTGGAGCTTGGATCGGGACTTGAACCCGAGACCTCTTCCTTACCAAGGAAGTGCTCTACCGCCTGAGCTATCCAAGCATCTAACAAACTCTTCCGCACTTTCTATAAGGTCTTTAGCGGATTCGCAAGAAAAATCATTCGCGTAATCCGCACAGCATTTGTTAAAGAGTCTTTTCATAATTACTTATGGTTGTTATACCCTGTTTTACTTCCTTATAGAACTCCGAATTCTCTTTCCTGAATTTTAAGAGTTCCGACCTTTTCTTTATTACTGTCTGGAGTTTTTTGTTTCTAGACAAATGTTTTCTTACTTTTTCTGGAGAATCCGACACTATAAAGACGTCCATATCGCTATCTGTTCTGTTGTCACCTCTGGCGCAGCTTCCATATAG
>JAZDEK010000050.1:0-4550 GCA_043808895.1 Pseudomonadota bacterium | reverse complement strand
CTCCTCCTGGTACGGGAGTTATAGCGTAGACTTTATCTTTAACGTCGTCAAAATCCACGTCACCGCATACTCCACCCTCGGGAGTTCTATTAACGCCGACATCTATAATTGTCGAATAATCTTTTATCATATCTTTCCTTATCATCTTTGGGGAACCAACCGCGGCAATTACAACATCGCTTCGCTTAAGCACTCCCGCTATATTCTCCGTTTTGGAGTGGCATATAGTGACCGTTGCGTTCCTGTTAAGGAGCATCAAAGCAATCGGCTTTCCCACGATATTACTTCTACCCACAACAGCAATGTTCTTTCCGGACAGCGGGATCTTGTATCTATCCAAAAGTTCCATTACGCCGGCAGGGGTGCAAGGCACAACGCTGATCGGCGAATACCCTTTTTTTATCGTCAAAAGTTTTCCTATATTGAATGGATGAAAACAGTCAACGTCCTTGTCGATGGGGATCGCGTTCAATATGTGTTCCTCGCTGATATGCTTAGGAAGCGGAAGCTGTACTATTATCCCGTGTATGTTGCAGTCGTCGCCAAGTTTTTTAATAAGCGTTGTTATTTCTTCCTCGCTGGTAACGTCAGGGAGCCTGTATGTCTTCTGATAGAAACCGGCTTTCTCGCACGCGCGTTCCTTGTTCCTGACGTAAACATCAGAGGCCGCGTTCTCGCCGACCATTATTACGGCAAGACCCGGAGTGACTTTAAGCTTTAAAGCCTCGTCCTTTAACTCAGCCAGTACCTGGGCAGCTATTGTTTTACCATCCATCAATATTTCCATTCAAAAATCCCCCGTCAAGGCAATGCTATAACATACAAAGTATTATTGATAAAGACCATATATGGGGTTAAAATCCGGCGCATGGAATGGAATAGAATTATGCGCCCCAAGTACGCCTGGCTTTTTGTGGCGCTCCTTATGGTTTTGTCCCTGATATCAAATAACGGTGTGAGGTATTTATTCAAAATACGCGCCAACATGTTTGAGACGACAAAAAGCATTGAGGATATAAATAAAGAGAACGCGGAATATGAAAAGAAAATAAGTGAAACAAGGGACAACCCAAAGGTAATGGAGATACTGGCAAGAACAAGACTTGGGATGGTAAAATCCGACGAGACCGTTTACAGAATAAAATAGATCAGTCCGGCGCGCCTTCTTCCACGTATTGATTTAGCGAAGGGTCACGGGACAGGATGTTATATCTTTTCCTAAAGAATGATTTCCGCTGAATGTCCTTGGGGCTGTATTTAACGGGGCTAGGCAGTATTATTATCAACTGGGTCAGCTGATCGACGCTGAGCTGAGATATCTCCTTGTGGAAATAGTGCTGCGCCGCCTGCCCTATCCCGTAGACCCCTTTTCCGAACTCCACATAATTAAAGTACAGTTCAAGAATTCTATTCTTACTTAACAGCGCGTCCATTTCCAAGGCCAGAATGAGCTCTAGATATTTTCTGGCGTAATTCTTGTACGGAAGCAGGAACAGCGTCCTTGTAAGCTGTTGAGTTATGGTACTGCCACCGACCACGTTCCTACCCACGCGTCTGTTTATCTTATACGCCATCACAAGCGCGTCAAAATCTACGCCGCTGTGTGTCCGAAACGATGGGTCCTCAAGTTTTATAAGCACCTTTTTAAGCGGAGCGTCTACATGGGACAAGGGAACGAATATCACAGGCTCATTCTTTACACCCGATACCGTCCTATACAACTGAAGGCTTGTGAACATCGGGTTAAAGTATTTGCATGTATATATAAGTATGAACCCTGCACCCAAAACAGCGACGTGGACAATAAGGATCACTTTGAGGACCTTATAGAGCACGGGCTTAAGATCAACGTTCGCGTTCTGCATGAGCGGAGTCTATAAAGAATGAGAGCCTTTGTCAAACTGCGCAAAAAATAATGCTTTTTTACTTTCAAAGAGAATTAAGTGTAGTAAATTTAAGGCAACAGAGGTAATAAAACGATACATGGACGAAGGCCCTAATTTAGGATTTGTTTTTTGTGAAGTGGCAATGAACGCATAATTCAGCGTTAAGTTTTCCGCGTCCGCCACTTACACATTCAGGAGGTGGGGATATGGAGAATGGAAACACCAGCTACAATATCCCGTTCTTTTTCTCGAAGATAATAGGAAAACCGGTCGCCGATCCTGATAGTCGAAGGGTCGGACGCGTTTCCGATATAGTGGTAAGCACCACAGCCACGTACCCAAAAGTGGTCGCTTTCAGCGTCAAAAACAACAAAGGAGAAAAATTTGTACCTATAAATCAAATAGAGACAGGCTCCCTATGGAATAAGGAGATAACGTTAAAGATCCCTTTGGAACAGACCCAATATAATGTGGACCTTTCAGAATCGGTGCTCGCGCTTAAGAAATCAGTTCTCGATAGACAAATAGTTGACCTGAACGGCGCAAAAGTTATACGAGTTAACGATATAAGACTGTTAAAATCGGGGAACGATATCAATGTTACCGACGTTGATGTTGGGTATAGAGGAATATTAAGAAGGCTTGGAGTTGAGGAAATATTTGAACATATAATAAACGCGGTAAAACCAAAAAATATTTCTCTGTACTCAAATAAATTTGTTTCGTGGGAATATGTTCACACCGTTCCTTCTCTAAGCCACACTGACCCGTTAAAACTCAACGTACCAAAAGAACAGTTCAAGAAACTCAACCCCGCCGATATCGCAGCTATAATAGAGGACCTTGATTACGAGCAAAGAAAAAATCTTATCAATCAGATACCGGACGAGATCGCAGCCAGGGTATTGAGCGAGACCGACGAACAAACGACACAGGAACTTATCGGTGTTCAGGAAGAGGAACGCGCAGCGGACATATTGGAGCAGATGCCTCCGGATAAAGCAGCCGACATTTTAGGAGACATGCAGGAAGAAAAGGCGCAGGACATTATAGAGCAAATGGAGGACGAAGAGGCCGAGACAGTAACAGAACTTTTGGAGTACGAGGACAACACGGCGGGTGGTCTTATGACGACAGAATATATAAGTTTCCCTCCATCCACGATAACGTTCCAGGCGATACAGGAATTGATAAACGCATCCAAGGACCAGGATATAGAAACAGTGTACGAAGCGTTCATAGTGGATAATTCAAAACTCGTTGGCACTGTAACGTTGAGGGAAATGCTAACCTCTCTTGGACATAAACCTCTGGGCGAGATAATGAACAAGAAACCTGTAACAACGTCGCCCAAAGAGAGCGCAAAAAAGGTCGCAAAGCTTTTCTCAAAATATAATCTTTTAGCCATGCCGGTGGTACAAAAGAACGGCGAACTTGAAGGCATAATAACGGTTGACGACGTTGTTGAGTTCCTTGTGAGGAAGTGGAAATGAGGTCCCGGTCCCGCCTGTGGATTGCGAACATAATACTTTTTTTAAGCGTTTTGGGTCCAGGAATAATAACCGGAAGTGTTGACAACGACGCGGGTGGGATTACCACCTACTCCGTTGCGGGAGCCACTTATGGATATCATCTTTTATGGACGCTGTTCCCTTCTTTTGTGGTCCTGTTCATTGTACAGGAAATGAACGCGAGAATGGGAATAGTGACAGGAAAAGGATTGGCTGACCTTATAAGGGAGAGCTTTGGCGTAAAGATAACTTTTTTTATCTTTCTTTCTTTAATAATCGCCGACATAGGTAACACCGCCACAGAGTTCGCGGGTATAGCGGGCAGCCTTAACATATTCGGAGTAAGTAAATACATATCAGTACCCATTACAGCTGTAATAGTCTGGTTCCTGGTCGTAAAGGGAACGTACAAAAGTTCGGAAAGGATATTTTTGGTGTTCAGTTTTTTTCTCCTCTCCTATGTTGTTTCAGCAATAATGGCAAAACCCGATTGGGGAGAAATAGGGATGGCTTTGATAAAGCCTGAACTTCATAGCGACGTAAATTATCTCAGCATGGTAATGGGTCTTGTAGGTACAACCATCGCTCCATGGATGCTTTTCTATATGCAGTCAGCGGTAATAGAGAAAGGCTTAAGGATAAAACACTACAGGTTCATTATCGTGGACGTACTCATGGGGTGCATAATAACCGTGGTCGTTGCATTCTTTATTATAGTAGCATGCGGAGCCACACTTAATAAAAGTGGCATCAGTATAACCGAGGCAAAAGATGCCGCGGTATCATTAAAACCTTTGGCGGGGGCTATAGCGGCCCAGGTGTTCGCCTTTGGATTATTCATCGCATCAATTTTCTCGGCGGTAATACTCCCTTTGGCGACCGCGTTCTATATATGTGAAGCGTTTGGATTTGAGGCCGGGATAGACAAAAAACTACATGAGGCTCCTGCCTTTTATACGCTGTTCACGGCAATAATAGCATGTTCAGCGGGGATAATATTAATACCGGGCGCTCCTCTGATACAAATAACAATCTGGTCACAGGTCTTGAACGGGGTATTACTACCTGTGGTACTGATATGCATGATGCAGATGGTGAACAACAAGGACATAATGGGCAAGCACGTGAACGGAAAGACCACGAACGTTATCGG
>JAZDEK010000049.1:0-9190 GCA_043808895.1 Pseudomonadota bacterium | reverse complement strand
GTGAAGGTGATCTTATCTCCGTTCTCGATGTTCCCGTCTACATCGATGTTGGCCTTAAAATCAGTGCAAAGGCTCATCTTTTCAATATCTGAAATGGACATAGGTTTACCCTCAAAAAGTATGTCCACTTTGCTAAATTCTATTGGTGTATAAGAGGCTGAGAAAACATACGAACAATTTTCCGGATCGGTCTTTCCGACCTGAGCCATCACCCTGGGAGAACAATTAATAAGTGTAGCGTTCTCCAGCTTATCAACCCTCGCATCAAGCATTAAGCCAAAGCCGGTAGCACCGGCAAATTCTGTGCTGTTTTTCCAAGGGCTTACTACACCACCAAGCCCACCATCTATCTTATAGGTGGGACGTGTTCCGCCTTGTATGTCGGCATCTACATTAATAATAAGTCCTCTATATTTATTAAGGTGGTAGTTCACCTGTCCGCCAAACTGCGCCTTATGAGGATAAAACTCTATCTCATCAACCCGAGGGTCTAGTTCTTTAATATAATTTGGCCCCTCTGGAACACCAACAAGTTTGCCATAATAGCCGACAAAGTCAGCTTCGTTACGGAAATCATGATTTTCGGGGACATTGTTGTTAACCGCGTTACTTAATGTACCACCAATAGTGAGATTGGACATCATAGCCGGTGACTGGGCGTAGATACCGTTTACTACAAAACCAAATCCAATAGTTATTAAAACAAAAAGACGCATAAACACAGCCCTCCCTGAGTGCACAGCTCCATCTTCTGTATTTACTGCAATAACTATACCAACTAGCTCTCTTTAGTTAACTGCTTTGAATTATTAGTCTTCTTTAGATTTATGCGAATAGGTTCGCCACTGATTAGTGACAAAAGTTTATACATGTATGTTTGACCTCACGCATGCATTTTTTTAGGATCAACCTTGTTCGAAAGCACGTACCCTTGAACGTTGACACAACTCTCCGGCTCCCTTGACTTTTTTGGTTTAGCTATATAAAGATATTGATATGTACGTTCAAAGGACTGTCAAAAATCGTGTGGAACTCTCAGGGATCGCTCTTCATAGCGGACAGTACACCACTGTTTCCATTAATCCCGCTCCGGAAAATACAGGAATAGTTTTTATAAGAACGGATATCAGCACAAGGCCAGAAATAAAGGCGCTGTGGAGCAACGTCGTTGATACAGAGCTTAGCACTGTGCTCGGCATAAAAGGCGGCGCAAAGGTTGCAACAGTTGAGCATCTTATATCGGCGCTGAAAGGTTTGGATATTGATAACGCCATCATTGAAGTTTCAGGACCGGAGCTCCCAATTCTCGACGGAAGTTCGGCCTCTTATGTTGACGCTATTCAAAAGGCCGGAATTATAAAACAGAACGCACAGGGAAAATACATTCAGGTAATAAAACCTGTTTCGGCTTCCATCGACGACAAATTCCTTTATTTCCTGCCGTCAAAAGATTTTAAGATAACCTGCAGAGTAAATTACAAGCATCCGTTCGTGGGGCTTCAGCATATTGATTACAAACACAGCGACTATAGTTACGTTACTAATGTCGCTAAGGCAAAGACCTTTGGCTTTTTGAACGAAGTTGAAAAGTTAAAAGAGAAAGGTCTTATAAAGGGCGGATCTTTTGAGAACGCCCTTGTTTTGGACGACGATAAAGTCATAAATAAAAATAGAATGAGTTATGTGGATGAATTCGTAAGACACAAAGTGCTTGATATAATCGGTGACCTTGGACTTGTTGGTCCGCACAGGTTGCTCGCTCACGTTGTAGCGTACAAGAACGGACATGCTTTGCATAACGCAGCTTTGGCTGAGCTCGCGGAGCGCAAATCGTATTTTAAAGTTCTTAGTGAGCCTGTGGAAGTGGATGAGAAAGCTTTCGCCGAACAGGCTCTTTCTATACTCCAAGCAATACCCTCATTCTAAGGATAAGATGTCCTTTTTAATTGACAACGTAAACGGCATGGATTACAAAAAGTTGTTCTTTCGGGGTCGTAGTTCAGTTGGTTAGAACGTTGGCCTGTCAAGCCAAAGGTCGCGGGTTCGAGTCCCGTCGACCCCGCCACTTAAAACCAGGTTCTTCGGTTGATATTTAGGTTGATGATTGTCTATTGACCAAAATTTATTTTTTGGATTTACAAATTTCGCAGTTAGTATCATTGCAGTCATATTTATCACCGTGATCAAGAACGATCTTAAGTCGGTATTTGCTATATCTGCTGCTACTGGGACCATAATCATTTAAAATATTAAATAAGAACTCTTGGAACAGGTCGTATTCGGCTCTTTCAGGTAAGTATTCAGGTTCCTGATAGACTATTGTTTCAGTATCTTCGCCATCGTTAATGCTCAACGTCAACCCGTTTTTGCCATTTTTGATCTCAAACTTCGTCATTTTTTTTACCTCCTACTCAAGGATCCATTTCCATAAAGGGATATAAATTATCTTCCCTTCTGCTATTTTTTTCTCTGTTTCCACGTCATCGTTTATAATATACGATCTCTTGATCCCAAGCTCTGACATCGCTTTTTTTAATGCCCGCTCTTCTCTTTCAATTGTACCACTGCTAGAAACATTCGAGCAAACTTGTATTAATTCTATTTTATTCTTGTCTTTTATCAGGAAATCAACTTCAAAGCCGTTATTGTAATAAAATAAATTGGATGGCTGATGCTGGCGTCGTAAATACAGATAAACCATGTTCTCGTACAGCTTGTTTATTGAGTCTGAAACGCTGAATCTGACAGCATTGAACATCCCGTTATCTATCATATATAACTTGAACGGATTCCTGAGCTGTTCTTTAATGGATGGAGAGAATTTTGGAACAGTAAAGAACACAAAACAATTTTCCATAAAACCGAGGTATTTTTTGATAGAGTTAACACTTTTTATTTCTGGCATTGCCCTTTTGATACTGGATAGGCTATGTAGCGATGCTATATTTGAGGAGGCGAGCTGAGAAAATTCCCTAAATTGCCTAGAATTTTTTATGGAGTACCTTACTATAACGTCCCTGAAAATGATATTCTTGTAAAGTTCTCCCAGAATATTTATGTTTTTCTCGCCTGATAGTGTTTCTGGAAAACCACCGTTACTTAAATAATCATTAAAGTGTTTTTTTATTATAGACCGAGTCTTTGTTTTATTGAGTTCTGCGATTGTGACATCATGCTTTAAATATCTAAGGTATTCCTTAAAGGAAAAAGGGAACAGTTCTACGCTTATAGACCTTCCGGTAAGCGACGTCGATATCTCTTCCGATAACAACGATGCGTTGGAGCCCGTAACGAATATCTTATAATTCTCTGTTTCGTAAATCCTATTTAAGAATTTTTCCCAGCCTTTTATGTTCTGTATCTCATCGAAGAAGAAATATTTAGTTCCTTTTAGACCTGGAAATAATTCAAAATATGTTTCCAGCAATTTGTTTAAAGAGTCAGCCTTGAACTCTATAAAGCGCTCATCCTCGAAATTTATGTAAAGTATATTATCCGGATCTACGCTATGTTTTTTTATTAATTCATCTGCCCATATGCTTAGCAAGCACGATTTTCCACATCTTCTTACTCCTGTGACGACTACGATATGTTTTATCTTCAAGGCATCATTAAGGGTCACCTTAATGTCCCTTGGGATGATCCCTTTTCTATCTAGAAAATTCTCTTTGTTCTCAAGAATTATCTCTTTTAGTGTTTTGTTATCCATCCCCGCCTCCTTTACCGGCATCCTGCTCCCGACATCTATCATCTGTAATGCAAGCAGTATTATACTTTCTCTCATTACAAATGCAAGAAAAATCCATAGCCCAAAACCTGATACTGTTAAGGAACTTGCAAGGTCGGCTTGGTTTTTTGCCCTGCCAGCCTTGATCATTTCCGCATACTCCCTCTAGCCACAAACATAGGGTTGCGGTAGGTTTTGGTTGACTTCATCTTTTTGATGGGTTTATCTCTGGTCATGTAAAGTGTGAGGCTGGAGGGGATATTGAAGTTATTGGCTTTCTCGGGTTCTTTAAGACAAGGCTCTTTTAACAAAAAACTCGTAACCGTTGCCTGCGATATCGCCAAAACAAAGGGTGCGGAAATTACCCACATAGACCTTTCGCAGTTCGAGATGCCTCTTTATAATGGTGACATAGAAGACTCAAAAGGCGTTCCTGCAGCCGCGAATAAACTTAGTGATCTATTTAAAAATGCTGACGGTGTGATGATATCGTCGCCCGAGTACAATTATTCCGCCGCCGGAGTTATAAAGAACGCGTTTGATTGGATGTCCAGGATAAGACCCCAACAGCCGTTTAAAAATAAACACATACTTTTAATGTCCGCTTCACCATCCATGGTCGGCGGGAATAGAGGCCTTTGGTCGTTAAGAGTGCCGCTTGAAGGGCTTGGGGCTTTTGTGTATCCGGAGATGTTCTCTCTCGCCTCGGCTCACGAGGCGTTTACCTCTGAAGGCGGACTTACGGATAGTTCTCTTTTTAAGACGCTGGGATCAAATGTTGATGGATTTATAGAGTACGTTTCCAAAAATGTTTAAGGAGGAAGTATGAGCCACAGGGATGAAGATGTAATAGATATAATTGATCTTATAGGTGTTGTGGTTAAGCGCAGGAAATTCATAATCAAGCTGACACTTGTTCTAACTCTGTTGGCGGTTGTTTTGTTCTGCGCAAGAGAGTATCTAAATTCGCGTGGGGTTGAAAGGAATTTCAGCCCGGACAATGCCCTGTTCGTGCAGAGGGATCCTCTTTTGGCCACATATCTCTTTTTTGTAAAACCTCCGGACAACAGTGGAGTTTATAAAAATTTTGAAAGTAACTCGATGAAACCATCCCCTGATCTATTATCTGGATATAAAAAGTTTCTAGGCCTGCTTCTTTACCCCTCGCTTATGGATATGCCTGATTTTGAAGTCAGAAAACTTGACGTGCTTTCTGTTGACTACCTTTTTCTTAACGCCAAGGATCAGGCTGATTTCACAGATAAATATAACTCTTTTGTGGGACTCTTTATGAAGTTAGGGAACTCTATATCTAAAATGGACGAAAGTCTTTATTCATCATGTAAGCAGTTCTTCGGGATGACGCGCACTGACCCGGATAAAAAGTGGTCAAACTTTTTTTATAACGCTGAGCAAGTAAGAACATGTAACACGTACAATTACTACTTAAGCCTCGTTGGTAATAAGATAGCTTACGCAGTAGTTGCCCCTAGCGAAGCGTATATATTCTTTATTTGCGATTTCGTAAAAACACCGAACGAAGTCTTAGTAAAGCCGTTTGATGGATCAAAAAATTCCAAAGAGATCAAACTTAAGTCCAAGAACAGTTACAACATCCGTAAGATCGTAAAATATTCATTCCTGTCTTTTGTACTTGCTACGATGTTCTCGGTATTTATGGCTTTTGTTGCGGACTTCTGGAAAAGGAACAAGGCAAAGTTAAAATTTTATTGGAAAGAATAATTTAATGGAAAAGCTTTTCTTAATTTTATTTTCCATGACGGTTGTCGCGTGCGGAGCCGTGCAGACCGGGAGCAACGCTTCTAACAATAATAACTCTGGAGTGTTGTCCGAGCAGGAGATGTTGCAGTATAGGAACTGTAATAATAACAGCGACTGTGTTTGGGCACAGAACGGATGCTGCGACTGCGCCAACGGCGGCGAGGATACCTCGATAAATATAACCAAGCAGGAAGAGTTCCAGGAGCTTTTTGATTGTACAGGCGTTTCATGCACCATGATAGCGCCTGTGACCCCATGCGGCTCAGGGGGGGCTGTAAGCTGTGTCGCAAATACTTGTCAGTATAACGCCACTATAGACGAATATTGACCGCACTTATATAAAGCGAACTTTTTTGGGTTGTTATTAATAAGAGTACAGCCTTTTATGAATTCATCGCACTTTTCGTTCCCGCTCGGCATTAAACTTACTCGGTAGTTCCTTTGGAAATAGGCTACCAACGCCCAATCTTGAGCAGCTCTATCGGGGCATACGGATACGGTGTCGCTTTCAGGTATAAAAACATTTTGGAGTACTATGTCTTGATAAAGTTCTTTATCCCTACTGACTAGAGTATCTCTAAATACGGTGAAGCACGTTATTGATATTAAGGCCATTGCTGCCGAGACGACTAGTATGGCTTTTTTGTTCCTAGGGTTTATCGTCGGTGGAGTAAAGAACGCTGCTACAGCCATTGCATAGAATGGAAGGCTAGTGAAAAGATACCAGCCTTTTTGTTTTGCGACTAAACACAATGGGATACTTGCGGACAGTGCTATGAGCAGGAAAAACAAAGCGGGCTTTGTTTTTCCTGCGGTAATTGGCGTGCGTTTTATTGCTTTATATATTAACGCAATTATTCCAGCTACTGTAAATGGAACAACTATCTCTCCAAGCAGCCTGTAGAAAAGATAAAACTTATTTGCCACGGCTTCTCTCTGGCCGCTGAGGCTGGCGATTATTTGTCCGTTGATATAATCGTTTGCAAAGGTCCTGAATTCATCTCGACCCCAAAGATACGTTACACCTATGAAACAAAGGAACGTTGTAATTGTCACAACAGTCGCCGCAAAAGCTTTACTCGGTTTAATGTCCTTAAGTGTTACAAAGGCAAACAGCGGTATCGCAAATGGAAACAGCCCCTGAAAACCCTTTGAGAAAAGCGCGCACCACAAAGCAGCCCCAGAAAGAGTAGAAAATAATATTGTTCCTGAAACTTTTTTCGCTTTTGTCGCCTTGAATATGAATATTGACGATAAAAGCACAAAAACGGTCATGGTGTTTTCCAACATATTGTTCGTTAACGACCACGGGACAAGCGGCATAATGATAAAAAGAGTAACAGGCCACCACGCTTTTTCTTCTCGGGTTATTTCTTTATATAGTAGGGCAATTAAAAATATTATTATAAGCCCAAGACCAACGCTCCAGAGAGTATCCACTGTTGTTGAGAACCCAAAGACCTTGAGCGCCCAAGATTGCAACCACATCGCAAGTGAGGGATGATCCGCAAAATATGGGATGGTCTTTGTGTAATAAAGATGCCAGAAACTGCCTTTGCCCATTGCCAAATTTACCGCCATTGACGCAAAGCTCGCACCGTCCAGGAACATGCCTCTCCACATGAAACGAGGCAGCGTAAGCAGTAGGTAGAACGAAACCGAAAATACGAACAACGGATCTTTAAAAAGTTTTTTCATCTGTACTCCATTTAAACCTTATACCAAGTTGCCGTAGTATACGCAATTGCCTCCGTATTGTTTCTCGGGTACGGAGGCAATTGCGCAGAATTAGACAGTTTGTTTAGATCAAAAATAAAAATCCGAGTGGATAAAATTAAAAGGTCTTTTTTTCGGTTTTTTCTCGTTCTTCGATTACGCTTTTTCTGGTGTAGTCTAAAAGGAACAAGGTCTCATTGGATTTCTTAGGTTCAGCACCCTCATCTATGACCCCGTTCTTGTCGCAGATCTTGTATGTTATCTCACATGAGCCAAACATGCTGGTCTCTTCAGTTGAAACTATTTTTACACAATTGATCGTTTTAGAATTACGGCAATAAATATTTCCAACAACATAGCTCGGACACGGGCGGTTTTGAAGTTCTATGACTTCTCCCCAAGCCGTACTTGCAGCCAGTAGCGCTATCAGTAATATAATACGTCTATTCATTATAAAGTAGACCCCCACCATATCATGCTGCAATTTAAATGCCATGTAAGTTTTTATATTAACACCTTGATTTTATTATGATTTGTTGAGCCACCGGTTTTTTTGGTTGTGTTTAACTCTGATACATCTTGCCCAAAATAAGACACTCTTTGGAGTTTTACAAAGATTCCCAGCGAACATGCTTGGGTTCAGGGCGGAACTTGGTTTGCAACTCACCCTACGTATACAAGGAGGTGGATATGAGAAACAAAAAAGGACAGGGCATGATCGAGTACGTGATACTTGTGGCGCTTCTTGCCGTAGCCGCGATAGGGATAACAGAACTTTTGGGACAAACTGTAAGGACAAAACTTTCGCAGGTAACATCATCGCTTCAAGGCAGTAATCGTAAGATAGGAGAAGACCTTCCCGAAGTTGATGAAAAGTATTTTAATAGAAAGGGACTTTCTGATTTCTATAAAAATTCTAACAAAAAAGATAGCAGGTAATATATGCTGCTGGAATTTTTTGTGTCATCGCTAAAGCTGTTTGGGATTTTTGCTTTGATAAGCGCCGCCATATTGGTTTTGGTTTTTAAATTCATGGCGGGCACCATAAATTACTATCACAAAAGGGATATTAATCTTGTGGGCTACGACCCTGTGGTGAGGGATGTTGAAACTATATCAAGAAAGTTTAAACCTATATTCCACGACGTTGACATTATTCCGGTCGGCAAAAAGCTTTTGGTAAAAACACGGTTTATGAAGATCAAACATGAAATACTTGTGGAATAAAAAAGGAAGTATCCTGGCTGTTGGCGCATTGGCTGTTCTTGTAGTTGTTACGACGCTTTTATATCTTACTGACGTATATAAAAGCAGTATTTCAGTTATCGACGAGCAGAATAGAAAAGACGCGCACATGCTTTCTGTCGCCGGTCTTTATGTTGAAACGCTGGACAAAGTGTCGTGGGTAAATAAACAGTTAAAGAGAATAGGAATGCTTGTTGCCGTAATAACTTTTGTGCCTCAGCTTCAGCCTCTTATGGCGGCCACGCAAAAGGTGGTTAAGGGGCTTGAAATATATCAGGATGTTCTTCTTATGAGGCTAAAAGTCTATGCGCCTATTTTGGATATGGAACTTAGAACGAAAAATAAACTCTCTTTAATGTTTAACATCCACTATGTTGAATATAGAAGAAGAAAGCCGTTAAACCTCTTTTTTATAAATATCCCGGGGCTTATAGAATTTAAAAAAGAAATATTTGAAACTGCGTGCGTAAAACATAAAGGGGTTATTACGGATGTAAGGACATGCGTAAATAATTCTGAGTATAGCGACGTAAAAACGCCGTGGTTCGCTCCGACAGAAGATATTTGGACGGTGGATGTGAAAAATGCTTATTGAATTCTGGGGAGTAATGTTATCGCTGGTGCCGGTCGTGTTGTTTTGTGTTTTTTTATCAAACGACGCGAATTTGAAATTTAAAAAAGAAATAACAATGAGTTCGGAAATAAAAACGCTTTTTTTTA
>JAZDEK010000048.1:0-2743 GCA_043808895.1 Pseudomonadota bacterium | reverse complement strand
CACATCGTAACAGCGTCCCCGATACAAGAGAAAACTATTGAAACAATTTCCCGTTATAAAAGGATAAACATAATCATCGAGCCTAAAGGCCGAAACACCGCTCCCTGCATAGGTTATATGGCGGCATACGTGGCTCATTTTTCCAATAAAGACGATGTAATGGTCGTATTGCCTTCTGACCATCTAATAAAGAACACTAAAAGATTCTTAAAAATAGTTAAAGCAGGAGTTGATGCTGCGGATAAATATAACACTGTTGTAACACTCGGGATAAAACCCACATCCCCGCACACAGGTTACGGATATATACAGAAAGGCACCAGACGCAGCGGCGCTGGCGCGGCGCGCGGCGGGGCCGGCATACGCGGCAGCGGCGACGTAAAACTTTATAAAATAAAGTCGTTCAAAGAGAAACCAACACTCCCTGTGGCAAAAAAATTCTTAAAAGACGGAGATTACTATTGGAACTCGGGGATATTTATTGTCAAAGCGGGAGTTATACTTTCAGCGATAAGGATACACATGCCTGAACTCCATAAAGGCATTATGGGAATATCAAAATATTTCGGCCGCGACAACGAAGATCAAATGTTCAACAAACTTTTTCCTGAACTTCCGGCCAAATCCATAGACTTTGGAGTGATAGAGAAATTAAAAGACGCGCTTACAATACCGTCGGACTTTGACTGGAACGATCTTGGCAGCTGGAAAAGCCTTGAGGATGTTGAAAAGAAAAAACCTTATGGGATATCCAACATCGACGATGTTCTGGCCCTAAATTCAAAAGGAAACATCATAAACTGCGACAACAAGAATAAACTGATAGCACTTTTAGACGTGAACAACCTTATAATAGTTGAAACAAGGGATGCGCTATTGATCGCGGACAAAAAGGACGACCAAAAAATAAAAGAACTCGTGGAAAGGCTTAAAACAGAAGGCTTGGAAGAATACCTTTGAAAAGGATCCTCTACATAACTTTGATCTTCGCCGCGATAATGGGGACTATTAGTTTCCTCGGTATAGACATGAAATTTTCGTCGTTGTTCTACCACAAGGGCATAAACCCGGAGTGGATATTCTCAAACAATGTGCTGTGGCAGTTCTTTTATAAAAAAGGAGAATATCTTCCAAATCTATGCGGCGTAACAGCCGGATTTATTTTCATACTCGGACTTTTATGGCGTCCATTAAAAAGGTTCAGGATAAAAACAGCGTTCGTTGTGTTCCTGCTTTTAATAGCGCCAACATTAATAGTTCAGACATTAAAGATCACATGGGGGCGGCCCCGCCCTGTTGAAACGACAACGTTCGGCGGGAAGTATGAGTTCCGTGAATTCTATAACCCCAACCCAAAATTATTCTGGAGCAAAAAGGATGGCAATTCTTTTCCAAGCGGCCACGCGGCGATCGGTTTTTATATGATATTCGTGTCCTATCTAATAAGAAGGCGTTGGGTATTCGGGCTAGGAGCCTTGTACGGCGTGCTTATGGGGATGGGACGCGTTATTCAGGGGGCACATTTTCTATCGGATATTGTAACATCTTTCTTTATCGTGTATATAACTGCAGAAATACTAGACATGCTTATATTACATAAGGAGCACCGTGTATGAAAAAGAAAGTAATTATTATGGGAGCAGCCGGAAGGGACTTCCACAATTTCAACGTTTATTACAGGAACAATCCTGATTTTCAGATCGTTGCGTTCACCGCGACTCAGATACCTGACATAGAGGGGCGGCGTTATCCGGCTGAACTCTGTGGCGAGGGTTATCCAAAAGGAATTCCAATCCACTCAGAGGATGAGCTTCCTGAATTAATAAAAGCTCATGCTCCGGATCAGATCGTTTTTGCATACAGCGATGTTCCTCATAAATATGTAATGAGGAAAGCATCGTGGGTAATGTCCATGGGGCCTGATTTTGTATTGATGGGGCCAAACACCACAATGATAAAATCCACAAAGCCTGTCATCTCCATTTGCGCGGTAAGAACAGGAAGCGGAAAAAGCCAGACCACAAGAAGAGTGTCTGAAATTTTACTCGCCGCGGGAAAAAGAGTTGTCGCGATACGACACCCAATGCCTTACGGCGACTTGGCGAAACAAAAAGTCCAGCGCTTTAAAACAATAGAGGACCTGAAAAAACATAAATGCACAATAGAGGAAATGGAAGACTACGAGCCACATATTGTTAGAGGCGTAACGGTTTACGCCGGCGTTGATTACGAGGCCATAGTAAGGGAAGCCGAAAAAGAGGCTGACGTGATACTTTGGGACGGCGGAAATAACGACCTTCCGTTCTACGTTCCTGATCTTGAAATAGTAGTTGTGGATCCTCATAGAGCGGGACACGAAATTTCCTATCACCCGGGAGAAACGAATTTAAGGCGCGCGCATATTGTCGTAATAAATAAAATGGATACAGCCGACGCGAAAGCAATAGAAAAAGTACGTGAAAATATTCGTGAGGTAAATCCTACCGCGTATGTTGTGGACGGAGCGTCCCCCATATTCGTGGATAATCCGAACCAAATAAGAGGAAAACGTGTGCTCGTTGTGGAAGACGGCCCGACACTAACGCATGGTGAGATGAAGTACGGCGCTGGTTATGTTGCCGCGCAAAAATACGGCGCCGCGGAAATAGTCGACCCAAGGCCTTTTGTTGTTGGAAAGATAAAAGAGACTTTTGAAAAGTATCCGAACATCGGCACCATACTTCCGGCGATGGGTTACGGCAGG
>JAZDEK010000047.1:0-9039 GCA_043808895.1 Pseudomonadota bacterium | reverse complement strand
TTGCCTAAAAACCATATCAATACACTATTCGTATATCGAAGTTGTTAATTAAACACCAATCCCCGCTTAAAAAAGGCAAGTCACAAAATGATATACACTTAAAAATCGTAGAATTACGAGCCTGAGGTTGTAAAAACACGGATTTGTCGTGAAGAACTAATGACAAAAGGGAAACTTCTATTTATATGAGCTATAGAGGGTATTAAATTTTGGGAGGCTGTAATTATGAGTACAAAAGACTATACAGTGCATCATGAGTGGATCAATGATAGGGTTGAGTTTGAAAAAAGAGTTTGTAACTGGCTCAAAAAGAACTACGACAAAGAACTGACAAGTAATGTTTTGGCGTTCAATTTTATGAACATATATGAACCGGGACAAACAACCTTGAACAAAATAACTGCAATAAAAAAAGTTGAAGTGTTTATTGAGGCTAAACGCAAAGAGTTTGAACAGTAAATAAAAGGGGATTGGTTAAATGGATACAGATAATAAAATAAAGCTTCACGATGTTAAGTCTGCTGCGCAGTTTCTTACTGTCAAAGAGTCTAAAATTAGGTCACTACTATCAAGGATAAAAGATTAAATCCCCCCATAGCCACAGGTAGCTAGTTTAGGAGGAAAACAGAATGAAATTTGAACGATTCGGAGAAATTAACGCAGAAAGGATAAACTCTCTTATTGAAAACAGGGTGCCTGAAGATCTCCATCTTGACTATAAACAAGAACTAAAGTTTGCTAGGGATGAAGATAAAAAGGAATTGCTCGCAGATGTGTGTGCCTTTGCTAACAGCGGTGGTGGAATTATCTTATTTGGTATAAGTGAAGAAAGGATTGGCAATAGTCATACAGGAATTCCTGCCACTGTTGCGCCTATAAACATAGAAAACCAAGATGAAATTATAAGAAAAATAGATCAATCCGTGAAGGACAGTATAGAACCTGTAATATATGGAATAAGGATTGGTTTTATAGAAAACACAGGAGTTTTGGCCATTTTTATTCCTTACAGTTTGAATACTCCTCATATGGTTAAGTATGCTGGAACTTCAAAATTTTATGCAAGAGGAAATGCTTGTAAATATCAAATGAACGTGTATCAAATTAGAGACATGGCATTAAATTCTCACGACTTAAAAAAGAAGGCTCTAAATTTTAGAAGTGAGAGGATAGCTTCTATTGTTGCAGGACAAACGCCAGTTCCTGTAATTGATAGCCCGAAAATAGTAATACACACTATTCCTTTTGAATCGTTCTATAACGACCTAAAATTAGAAGTTAAGAATATCAACCATAGTACTATGCTAAATTTCCCATTAATTTCAGAGTCTGGTAATGGTACAGAAATCAATTATGACGGTTTTTGTAACAGCACTGGCAGTAATAATCCAGGTGGTTTTTGGGCATATACACAGGTATATCGCTCAGGAATTGTTGAGTCCGTAGATACGACGATGCTTTCTCCGCATGAAGGACAAAAATTCTTGCATCAAGATTATGAAAATCAGGTGTTAAAATTTATAGCGAAACTGCAATCGTCTTTGCAGGGTATTGGTGTTAACGGACCGGCGTTTCTCTTTGTAACGTTACTAGGCGTTAAGGACTATTGGTTAAAACCGCCTTCTAACCGAATGTTGGGAACAAAAAAGTTTATCAATAATGTTATTGCACTACCTGAAATATATGTTGATGAAGTTACGACATTTATACCTGACCAAGTATTTAAACGGGCTTTTGACATCGTTTGGAACGTTGCTGGGCAGGGTAGCTCTCTAAATTATAATTCTAATGGTAATTGGACAGGAGGGAACTACCGCCCCTAATGTGTTAAAAAAATTATGAAAATTAGAGTAGTAACAAAGAAAGACATAGAAGCTTTGCACGGAGAAGCTTTATGCAATATCCAGCTTTTAGAAGATGCTCTTAGCCATTCAATTACCTTAAAAAAGGATGTGAAATATCTTCATAAAATACCTAAAGAGGAAGCAAACTCGCTTCTAAAAAAGAATCGTTCTCATACTCTTGGTAAGGCTATTAAAATCGCTAAGAAGGAAAGCATTTACTCTGATGTTTTGCAATATGAATTGGAGGCATTTCTTTTAGAAAGAAATTGGTTAGTTCATAAATCTATGCCCGAATATTTAGACGAAGTGTGCGTGTCTCCCGGTAAGACTGAGTTTTTCGACCGGATCAAAGGTATTGCTAATAAAGCCAAGTTGCTTCAGCTGACTATAGAGATTGATTTAATAGAATTCTCTGAATCTGTAGGGCTTGATATGTCTAAGGTTAGTGAGATAGTTGCGCTGCAAATTAAATCCAACATGGATTCTTAATTTTAAATTAAAAACTTTTTAAAAAAGTTGATGACGTCTCGTAATACAGGGATAGCCAAAAAAAGAAAAACAAAAAACAGTACTCTGCACGCAACTTTGCACACAGAATGAGCCCTTTTTGAAAAAAGTGAAACGAAAAGTGAAACGGACGTATCAAAAATGGGGGTATTTGGAACAACTTGAAGTAAGAACAACCTAGCAGAACTCTTTGATTTTATTTACAACACCCTAATTTGACTGTATATTAAAATCCTTACATCACTGACTCGAAAGCGTGTGAGCTCGTAAGGGCTCCGGGGGTTCAAATCCGCCCCTCTCCGCCAATAAGGAAACTTAGACAGGAATGATCGGAGGAACGAATTATGACGAACAATAAGATCTTTAAGGCTGTTTTGTTCCTGTTCCTTGTGACAAATGTCGCTTTCGCGTGGGGGCCGGTCGGACATAAAACTATCGCCAACATCGCTGAAGATAATTTACATCCCAAGGCCAAACAAAAGATCCTTGCGATACTGGGGACGACGGACATGGCGTCCGTCGCAAGTTGGCCTGACACTATACGATCAGAAAGGAGTGAAACTTCACCATGGCACTACGTGGACTTGGACGTAAGGATCAACCAGACGGTCGACGATATCGCAAAGCACTGCGAGAATGATAACTGCGTAGTTGGTCAGATCAACAAAGAAATTAAAGAGCTGAAAGCGGCGGAAAAAGAAGGTGGATCAAATAACGACGTAAAAGTAGAAGAAAACTTAAAGTTCCTTATTCATTTTATAGGGGATCTTCACCAACCTATGCATTGTTCCAACGACGATGATAAGGGCGGAAATCAAAAGATAGTCAGGTTATTCAATAAAGACGGCGGCGGTGAGGGGACCAAGATGAACTTACACGCGGTATGGGACCGTCTTATTGAGCCCACGACCATAGAGGACCCGGTAGAGTTTTCCAGTGAACTTAAAAAGGAAATAACAAGGGATGAAAAAAAGAAGTGGTCATCCGGTACGGTAGAAAGTTGGGCGCTCGAAAGTTACGGGATAGCAAAGGATAAGATCTACCCCGAATTTACGACGCCTGGTCCTACACCAAAGGATACAGAAGTTACACTAAGTAAAGATTATTATAAGAATATGCGACCGATAGAAAACGAACAGATGAAAAAAGCAGGAATAAGATTGGCCGAGGTACTGAACGAGATATTTCTCTAAAGCAGGAGGCCGGTATGGATAGTTATATAACATCGGATAATCTGGGTATAAAAACACAGGAGTGGTTGAAAAAGATAGAACCATTCAATCAACACCGTATGAAGTTCAACAAGGACAGATCAGCGCTTCTCGTCGTTGATATGCAAAAATTCTTTTTGAAGCCTGAGTCGCCGACTTTTACAGCTTCCGGTTTGGTAGTGCTTCCAAACATCAAGCGACTTATTAAAACATTCCGTGACGCAGGTCGTCCTGTCATTTACACCTGTCACGTTCACCACCCCGACAATTTGGATTCAGGTATTATGGGCTGGTGGTGGGAGGGGATGTGCATTGAAGGAAGTCCAGAGAGCAAGATACACGACGATATCGCGCCGCTACCATCTGAGAAAGTGATATTTAAACATCGGTACTCTGCGTTCTATAATACCGACCTTGAAACCATTCTGCGCTGCATGAAAATAGAGGACCTTGTGATAACCGGCATTATGACCAACATGTGTTGCGAATCTACGGCGCGTGACGCGTATTACAGAGATTACAAAACGTTTTTCCTCGCTGATGCGACCGGAAGCTTTAATGAAGACATGCACGTGGCAAGTCTGTTAAACCTGTCCTTTGGGTTTGCGCATGTAACAACATCTGACCAAATAGTTCTAGAGATCGCTTAAATAAGTTAACATGGCGGCATTATTGCTGTATTATTTTCCATAGATCCTACAGGGGGTGGTGGCATGGAACATGTAGAGAAATTTTTGGATCTTGTCAGCGGTTACGTGTGGGGTATCCCGTTACTTGTCGTGCTTTTCGGCACGCACATCTTTTTGACGTTCAGGCTCGGGTTCATTCAAAAATATACTTTTAAGGCGATAAAATTATCTTTTACAAAAACAAAAGAGGGGCAGGGCGAGATAAGTCACTTTGGGGCGCTTGTCACAGCGCTTGCAGCGACGATAGGAACGGGAAACATCGTCGGTGTTGCTACGGCAATTGCTGCCGGCGGCCCGGGCGCTGTGCTATGGATGTGGTTGACAGGAGTGTTCGGTATAGCGACTAAATATGCAGAGGCTGTGCTTTCCGTAAAATATAGAGTGATAGGAAAAGACGGTACTGTTGCCGGCGGCCCAATGTATGTTCTTGAGAGAGGGATGAAATCAAAATGGCTTGGAGTTCTGTTCGCGATATTTACCGCCGTCGCCGCGTTCGGAATAGGGAATATGGTCCAGGCAAATTCCATTTCCACCATGGCAAAAACCACTTTTAATATTTCTCCGTGGATAACGGGTGCAATAATGACTGTGTTCACCGCCGTTGTTATTCTGGGTGGAATAAAATCCATAGCCAAGGTGTGCGAGTACCTTGTTCCGCTCATGGCTATATTCTACGTCGTTGGATGTGTTGTTCTTTTAATTTATAAATACGAGGCTATACCCGAAACAATAAAACTTATACTCTCATCAGCGTTCACAGGCCAGGCCGCATTAGGCGGATTTTTAGGCGCTGGTATGAAAGAAGCTGTACGCTACGGAATAGCCCGAGGACTTTTCTCAAATGAATCAGGACTAGGAAGCGCTCCAATAGTTGCCGCCGCTGCTCAAACAAAACATCCTGTGCGTCAGGCATTAGTTTCGTCGACGGGAACGTTCTGGGACACTGTTGTTGTGTGCGCTATGACGGGAATAGTTCTGGTTAATTCAGGTGAGTGGATAAATGGATATAAAGGCGCTGAATTAACTCACGCTGCTTTCTCGCAGGTTCATTACATAGGCCCAGTTGTTTTAACTGTTGCTCTTTTAACGTTCGTTTTCTCTACCATACTCGGCTGGTCGTACTACGGCGAGAAAGCGATTGAATATCTTTTTGGGAGCAGATCCATAAAACCTTACAGATGGTTATGGGTGGTGGCCGTAATGGTAGGCTCAGTGGCGTCGCTTAAAGCGGTTTGGGCTTTTGCTGATATAGCGAACGGCATGATGGCTGTGCCCAATCTTATATCGCTGCTGGTCCTTAGCCCCATCGTCGTGAAAGAAACAAAGGATTATTTTAGCAAAGAAAAGAATTGGAAATAATATTATTTTTACTCCGGAGGTTTTATGCAGAACTACGATAACGTAAGAAACACAGCGGTTGAGACAGTACTCAACAGAAAACCTCTGGTGATGGAGAATAAACCAAAGAACATTACAGATATATTCGGTGAGTTCGTTCTTAGTTATTCAAAATTAAAAGGGACACTGCCGGGAAAAAGTTATAACGATCTAATGGAAACTATCCTTAACGGAAAAAGACTTTCTAAATCCACCGCCGTAGATGTTGCTAACTCCGCAAAAGATTGGGCGTTATCCATGGGTGTTACACATTACACTCATTGGTTCCAGCCTCAAACGGACCTTTCTGCGGAAAAACATGACGCGTTATTCACTCTCGATGAAAATAATAACCCAATTACAAAACTTTCCGCCTCTCAGCTTATTCAAAGTGAACCGGATGCCTCAAGTTTCCCAAGCGGTGGAAGGCGAAGCACTTTTGAAGCGCGTGGTTATGCCGCGTGGGACCCAACTTCCCCCATGTTCATAGTTGAAACGCCGAACGGAAAAACACTCTGTATACCGTCCATGTTCCTCTCCTATAACGGTGAGGCACTTGACTTAAAAACACCGCTCATAAGGTCAAATATCGTCGTTGAAAAAGAAATTTTAAAGCTTTTAAGAATGCTAGGCGACAACAACACAAAACACGTTAATGTTACCGTAGGTGCTGAGCAGGAATATTTTCTGGTGGATAAATCTTTTTATACTTCAAGAGAAGATCTTTTGTTTTGCGGAAGAACTCTAATAGGCGGATGGTTCCCTAAAGGCCAAGAGCTTGAAGACCATTATTTTGGATCCATTCAGCCCAGAGTAATGGCGTTCATGCAGGAATTTGAGTACGAGTTATTTAGACTTGGAGTGCCATGTAAAACTCGTCACAACGAGGTCGCTCCGGCTCAATATGAATTTGCTCCGCTGTTTGAAGAGGCCAACGTTGCTGCCGACCACAACCAGCTTGTTATGGAAACGATAAGAAAAATTTCTGATAAACACGGTTTCGCAGTCTTATTTCACGAAAAACCTTTTTCAAGAATAAACGGTTCAGGGAAACATCTCAACTGGTCAGTTTCAACCAGTGACGGTATAAATTTATTAGAGCCATCTGAATCACCTCAACAAAATTATAAATTCCTGCTTATGATGCTCTCTGTTCTTAAGGGAGTGTGTGAACACGGAGGAGCCGTACGTGCGTCCATAGCCACGCATTCCAACGACCATAGACTTGGCGCGAACGAAGCTCCACCGGCGATAATCTCAGTTTTTATAGGGAAAAGACTTCAAGATCTTTTTGAGAGCATACAAAAGTCTGTGGAAGAAAAAAAGACTTCAAGCGAACTAAGGTCCAAAATAGAGCTTGCGTACCTTCCTGGTATAAAACTGGACGATTGCGACAGGAACAGGACCTCTCCGTTCGCGTTCACCGGAAATAAATTTGAATTTAGGAGTGCAGGCTCAAGCCAGGCGATAAGTTATCCTCTTACTATAGTTAACGCCGCTGTGGCAGACGGCATAGCTTATGTTAATTCTAAACTTGAAGCCGAACTTTCTAAAAATAAAGATGTTGAAACAGCGGTTTTTGCGACCATAAAAACAGTTCTTCCTGAAGTTAAAAAAATACTTTTCGACGGTAACAATTACTCGGATGAATGGGAAAAAGAGGCTGAAAAGCGTGGGCTCCCGATACTCAATAACACACCGGCTGCGTATAAATGGTTCAAGGATAACGGAAAGTTCCTGGTGGATAACAAGATATACACGACCGAGGAATTTGACGCCAAAATACACATCATGCTGGAAAGGTACTCAAAGGCTATCCTAATAGAGGCCGGCTGTCTTATAGACATGATAAAGGTCGCTGTTATTCCGTCGGCGGAAGAAGAACTTGAGTTGAGGAATGGCGGTACGTATAGAAAGAACAACACAAAACTTTTAAGCGATACAACGCTGGAACTTTGCCAAAAAGTCGAGGAGCTGGAAGTTCTCCACAAAAAAGCAAAACAGATAGAGAACCCCGCGGAGCTCTCGGAGCTTTTGGCTTACAAAATGCTTCCTCTGTTCGATAATATCCATGTTCTCTCTAATTTGGTCGAGCAGAACACGCGCGATTATCTGTGGCGGCTCCCTAAATATAGAGAGATGTTGTTCTTGAGGTAAAAAATGCGCTGCGGGGAAATATAATAAAAAATGTCGGGGACTCAAATACTTTTTATTACCGTCGCTGTGCTGCTGCTCTCAATTTTTTCGTATCACGCTTATATAGCGTATAGGAGAAAAAAAATAATGTCTCTCCCATTAAATCCCGAGTGGGCAAAAATATTGAACAGGAATCTCTCTATCTATAAAGTCCTGCCTCCGGATATTAAAGAGCAGCTCCATAACCTTATGAAAGTTTTTATAGCTGAAAAGAATTTTGAGGGCTGCGGCGGGATTGAAATGAACGAAGAAATAAAAGTTACAGTATCGGCGCAGGCGTGCATGCTTCTTTTAAACAGGCGCCCAAGTTTTTACCCGGGGCTCTCTTCTATAATTATTTATCCAAGCTCGTTTTTCGCCAAGGACGTTGAGTACGTATCACCCGACCACTACATTAAGAGCATAACTCCGCGTATCGGTGAGTCATGGAAGTCGGGGATGGTGATCTTGGCGTGGGATCATGTGAAAAATGGAGCGATGGATATGGACGACGGACATAATGTCGTCTTCCATGAATTCGCACATCAACTGGACGAGGAGGATGAAAAAAAAGCCGATGGAGTCCCTGTTCTTAGAAGACCCTCAAGTTATCTAACGTGGGCCAGGGTTTTCTTAAAAGAGTTCAGAAAGCTCAAAAAAGAAATATTTTTGAATAAGGAGACGGTCATAGATGATTACGGCTCAAAAAGCCCCGCGGAATTTTTTGCCGTTGTAACTGAGGCGTTTTTTGAGAAACCTGTGCAGCTTAAAACAAAGCATCCTGCGCTTTATAATATACTCAGGGACTACTACAATCTTGACCCAGCTGTATATAAATAAGACGTTTTGTATAAAATATGTATACCAGCACTTCCGTACACAAGGGTTAACTTATTGATATTAAAGGTCTATTTATATGGCACAATTCTTGTAAGAATATGGTATAACGTACGTGAGTTATTGTCGCAAGGAGGAGTAATGAAAACAGCTTTTTTGGCTCTGTTTTTCATGTTCTCAACAGTGATCTTTGCAGAAATATGTGACCCGAACGACGAAAATAGCTTTGCAGGTTTTGATAATTTTATCGCTGATAACGCAAAAACATGTGCTGATAAAATTGTGGAAAAACGAAATGATGGAGACAGATACTCTGCGAAGGCGTTACAAGAACTTTTGTACATAATCGAAGGTATTAAAGAATGGCCTCTTGAGCGAAAGCAAGATCTTTGTGCCACT
>JAZDEK010000046.1:0-3843 GCA_043808895.1 Pseudomonadota bacterium | reverse complement strand
TGCTGCCCAGTAACCGAGCTGATCCCAAGGGAGGAGGTAACCGGAAAACGAGTACGCGAGCGCCAGCCCTAACAGAGCAACTCCTAGAATCTCTTTGCGCTTTTAAGGGCTAGTTCCATGTTCTTTGTGCCGACATCAGGTTTCCCACCGAGCATTTTCGGGATGGAGCATTCAATCACTCCCTTTAACGCGAATGGTGCTCCGTGGAAATAATCCCCGTCCAGCGCCACCATCCGGTCTATCAATATACGTAAGCGCGGAATGTCGGAAATATTATCGGTGGAGCTTCTGTCCATGTTCACCAGCAGCGCCCAGTTGAACACGGTCCAGAACAGCGCGTCTTTGTCTGCTGCTGTTATTCTAGTCGCCGCGGACGCTAAAAGTTCTACGTCGTTCTTGTCCATCGCTTTTTTAAATCCCTCGTCCTCTTTTAATATGGAAAGGCCGTAATTCTTTCCGCGGGAATAAAAATTGCTCATGCGTGCTGATATTTTTTTTGCGGCTTTTGAGTCTTTTTCATACAGAAGGTCGGTATCCAGGAATATGTAGCTATATCCGCCGTAAGCCTCTGCCAAGAGGACCCGCATGTTTTTATTTGCGGGGTTTGCTCTTTGAAAGACCTCAAGGAGTTTTAGATTTGACTCTAGTCCACGACGAGCAAGGTCGCGATCAGTTTCTTCAAAGAAAGTCACTATGCCTTCTTTCATTACGCTGGAAGTCATGTTCACCGCGAGATTTGTAGTGCTGCATGCGCTCACAGCGACGAGGATAAACACTGCTGCTACTGCCGCAAACATCGCTGTAACATTTTTGTGACAATAACCCCGACTCATACATCAATTCTGGCAAACTTTCGGTATATTTTCAAGGCATAAAAAATTTTACTGTAGGCGTCAAAAAAACATAGATTTAGGTTGAAATAAAAACTCCGTGTGTTAGAAAAAGAGTTTGTACACTATTTTTGTCGATAAAGGAGGTTAGTATGCTGAGTAAGGGACATCCTAAGGGTCTCTACCTTTGTTTCTCGGTAGAGATGTGGGAAAGATTTAGTTTCTACGGAATGCGCGCGATCCTCGTCCTCTTCATGATGAAAGCTTTAATGTTCTCAACGGAGAAATCGGGACAGCTCTACGGCTGGTATCTGGGGCTTGTTTATCTGACACCTCTCATCGGCGGCTACGTCGCTGATAGAGTATGGGGGCAGAATAAAGCGATCATCTTCGGCGGAATTGTAATGGCGATCGGGCAGTACATACTTGCTGCGGTTGCGTTCATGGACCCTGCGGTAGTTACGTCCAGCTACATGTGGCTGTTCTATCTGTCACTTCTTACTATAATAATCGGCTGCGGATTTATTAAGGCCAACATTTCTACAGCTGTTGGAACGCTGTATGAAAGGAACGACCCACGCCGCGACGGCGCTTATACAATATTCTACATGGGCATAAATCTTGGCGCTCTTCTGTCGCCTTTGGTGTGCGGAACACTTGGTGAAAGAATGGGCTGGGGCTACGGTTTTGCGTCTGCCGCTACGCTCATGTTAATAGGCGTTATAAATTATGTGATGTTCAACAAGAAGCTCCTCCCAGACGCTGTATTCCATCCTGCTGCTTCAAAAAAGACTAAAGATGGTTCACACGTAAGCCACGAGCCTTTGACCAAAGAAGAAAGGCAGAGAATAGCGGTTATATTCATAATGGCGTTCTTTGTAATATTCTTCTGGTCGGCGTTTGAACAGGCTGGAAGTTCTTTGACCCTGTTCGCAGAAAATTCAACAAATCGTAATCTGGTTATAGGAGGCTGGAGTTGGATGGTCCCAACAAGTTGGTTCCAAACATTGAACCCTCTTTTTATAGTTGCTCTCGCGCCTGTGTTCTCTTTAATGTGGGTTAGGCTTTCTGTCAAAAAAATGGAGCCCTCTACCGTCTATAAATTCGTGTGGGGATTGGTGCTTGTTTCTTTGGGCTTTGTAGTAATGGTATTTGCCGCAAAAGCAAACAACTACGGGCCTGTAAGTATGTGGTGGCTCATCATCGCGTATCTTGTGCAGACACTTGGAGAACTGTGCTTGTCGCCGGTAGGATTATCGCTGGTTACAAAACTTTCTCCCGTAAGGTTTACCTCGCTTCTTATGGGAACATGGTTTACCGCTAACTTTATAGCGAACCTTGTCTCCGGCCTTTTTGCTGGGAACTACGATGCTATGGATCACGTACAATTCTTTATGATGCCGGTTATGACAGCGGGTGGAGCGGCAATTCTGCTTCTTCTCCTTGCCAAGCCCATCAAAAAGTGGATGCATGGCGTTCATTAGTGCTGTAGAGAGTTGAGTTTTTATATTAACGGGAGGTCCGCTGGTTGGCGGTACCTCCCGTTTTTTTATAGGATCTAAAAGGAGGGGTTATGGACATTGATCAACAAAAAATAAAACAGCCCAATGGAATTTACTTTTTGTTCACTGTGGAAATGTGGGAAAGGTTCAACTACTACGGAATGAGGGCGTTACTTGTCCTCTTTATGACAAAATTTTTAATGTTCAATACAGAAAAAGCCGGCACTGTTTACGGATGGTTTACGGGGCTGGTCTACATGACACCTCTTATCGGCGGATACATAGCCGATAGATATTGGGGCAAGGGGAAAGCGATAATAGTTGGCTGTATTCTTATGGCGATAGGGCAGTTCATCATGGCCTACACGTCCGTTACAGCGTCCGTGCCGCTATTTTACTTCTCTCTGTTGGTGATAGTTATCGGTAACGGATTTTTTAAACCGAACATTGCTGCTACCGTCGGTCTTTTGTACGAGAAGAACGACCCGCGTCGTGACGGCGGCTTTACAATATTCTATATGGGCGTAAATCTCGGCGCGTTTATGGCGCCGATCGTTTGTGGGACACTGGGCGAAAGAATGGGCTGGGGTTATGGATTTGCTGCCGCAGGTGTTGGCATGTTAATTGGGCTTTTTACCTTCATGTGGGGGAATAAAAGATTCCTGGGCGATAAAGCCGCGTGCCCAAGAATAACAAATGCTGCTGGAGAAAAGAGTTACTGCCACGGTGATGCTCCTTTGACCAAGGATGAAAAACAACGAATAGCGGTTATATTCATAATGATGTTCTTTGTAATATTCTTTTGGGCGTCTTTTGAACAGGCCGGAAGTTCTCTAACTCTTTTTGCAGAATATTCCACCAACCGCGTTATAAGTGTAGGTTCATGGACGTGGACTATTCCTACCACATGGTTCCAGTCGCTGAACCCACTGTTCATATTCATGCTTGCTCCTTTCTTTGCGCGTTTTTGGATAAAACTCGCTATTGCCAACAAAGAGCCGGCGACCGTATATAAGTTCGTATGGGGACTTGTGCTACTAGCTTTGGGATTTGTGGTAATGGTCGGCGGCGCATACGGCGCTGCAGGTGGAAAAATGGTCGGTATGATCTGGCTCATAGGCGCATACCTTCTGCACACAATGGGAGAGTTGTGTTTGTCTCCTGTTGGACTTTCCATGGTCACAAAATTGTCTCCGCTTAAGTTTACCTCGCTGCTGCTTGGAGTTTGGCATCTTGCGAACTTTGCGGCTAACCTTGTAAGCGGACTTTTTGCCGCGAACTACGATGCCATGGATCACGCTTTATTCTTTATGGTACCGATCGCGACAGCCGGCGGAGCGGCTCTTTTACTGACGCTGCTTGCGAAACCTATAAGACGTTGGATGCACGGCGTACATTAGTTTTTAGTATACGGGGGAGGGGTTATGAAAGGATTTATTCACCCGAAAGGGTATTATTCTCTTTTTACGGCGCTGCTTCTTGAGCGTTTCAGTTTCTACGGTATCAGGACA
>JAZDEK010000045.1:0-4206 GCA_043808895.1 Pseudomonadota bacterium | reverse complement strand
CGGTGATGTGCGGAATGACCTGAACGGTCTTTCCAAGGTACTCGCCTTTGCGCTCTTTGTTTATGACCGAGAAATAAATTTGGCCGGTGGTATAGTTATTGCTCCTTAAAAGGTTAACTGTCGTGAAACGCTCGTAATGCCCAAGGTCGAGATCGGTTTCTGCTCCGTCATCCGTTACAAAAACCTCACCGTGCTGGAACGGGCTCATGGTACCAGGATCCACATTTATATATGGGTCAAATTTCATTATATTGATCTTAAGGCCCCTTGCCTCAAGCAGGCTGGCAATGGATGACGCCGCCAAACCCTTACCCAACGACGATATAACGCCGCCAGTAACAAAAATATACTTTGTGTTTTTCTTACCGTTGTGCCTCATTTCTGACCCCTTGAAACTTTTGATAAGATACCCTAAAACCACTTAATAATATACTGAATTTAATAGGTTACGCTGCCCAATGTTTTTTATTGACTTATTGAATTCAACGTGTTATAATGTCACTATCTGCTATTTTGGTACGTAGGGGGAATATCACATGAGTTTTATAAAGTACGTTATCGGGGCAACGCTGGTGGTGGTGTTATTCACCGGCTGTGCCGCAAGAGAGGCTGATACAACTTCTGGACTGAGCGGAGTAAACACAACAAGCGCTCTAATATTATCCACGCAGCAAAATTTGCAAAGTCTTCTCGTCATGGCGGCAGGTTTCAATACATCGCTGTTGAATAATTACGCAGTTCCGGTCGCGGGATGCGTTGGTGTGGATTGCGAAAGCGTCACAGCGGCATGCGATCTTTTCAACCAGGCGAATTTAATAATTACCACATACAATATAAACCAAGCCAACTACGTCAGTTTTGGAATGGACACGTCGTCGCTGGACGCGTTAATGCAGGGAATACTCGCGGCAACATATTCGGACGGTACCAGTTTACAAAGCATTGTGAATGACGCAACAACCGCAAGCGAGATACAGAGTATTTGTACAGTATTACTGTCGTCGACCACTCTGGTTTTACAAGCACAGGTACTGCAGCTCGAGGCTGATATAGCCGGCATGCAGGCCACCTTAGTTTTGGCCATCGCAAATGGTGTAGCTGGACCTCAGGGAGCAACAGGTGCCGACGGAGCGACCGGACCAAGAGGCTTTGACGGCGCGCAAGGAGCGGCTGGGCCAACAGGACCCACTGGAGCAACGGGTGCAACAGGATCAACAGGACTTCAGGGACCCCAAGGAGCAACAGGAGCTCAAGGACCACAAGGGGTACAGGGATCAGCAGGGGCAACGGGAGCTCAGGGAATTCAGGGAATTCAGGGGATTCAGGGTGTGGCAGGAGCTGCCGGCGCTGACGGGATACACAGCATCATAAACCTTGCAAGTGAACCGGCTGGCGGAAACTGCGCCAACGGCGGTGTTAAGGTCATGGCCGGTCTTGATATAAGCGGAGAAGGAGTTCTTGATCCGCTGGAGATAGACTCAATACAATACGTTTGCAACGGACTATAAGGATATTATCTTTTCACAACCTCGACGGGAAGTCCTTTAAACACGTTCAGGACTTTTTTAAGTTCGTCGTCCGTCATTGGGCGGACCCATTTTTCAGGGGCTGGTCTGTCAACAGAGTTTATTTGAACTTTATCCGGCGAGAGTTTTATTAAATACTCCCTTAACGCTTTTAATTCCTCGTCGGTGTCATTGATGCCAGGGCATATAAAGACCTCCGCCCACAAAAGTCCTTTATACTGTCTTCTAAATTCCAACAACGACGACAAAATGTCCTTAAGATTTAATCCGGCGCAGGGTTTGTTGATAAGTTCAAATCCTTTTTCCAGCACACTGTCAACAGACGGCAACACCAGATCAGCCTCTAAAAAAGCCTCAAAAACATCTTTATCAGTAAATAGGGTTGAGTTCGTAAGAACGGCAAGCTTCACGCCAGGGTGCCGCTCTTTTATCCCTCTCACTATTTTTTTAATATCCTTGTACAGCGACGGCTCGCCGTTACCAGAAAAAGTTATGTGATCAAGTTTTCCTGCCTTTGCGACGGCCTCATCTATTTCCCTTAAGACATCATCCGCGTTATAGAAACTCTTCCTGGTGTTTGTAAGTTGGGTGGTACGTCCACACTCGCAGTAAACGCAGTCAAGGTTACACGTTTTGTGCGGCAAGAGGTTAACGCCCAGGGAGCGCCCCAAACGCCTTGAATTCACAGGTCCAAAAATAATGTCACTCACAGCAGGCTCCCTTTGACAATTCCCCTAAATTGTTGTAAACTATGATAAAAGTGTCAAGTAAAAAATAATTTTCGTCTGCATCTAACCGGTCGTCCCTTCCGGGTTGTCTAATAAGCAGACGGGGAGTTTAACCGATGGCCGATATCAAGTTGATAGACCTTGAACTTGTGAAGCAGGTTAAGTCCGGCAACAAGACCGCTTTCAACATCCTTGTAAGGACCCACCAGCGTGGAGTGTACGCGATCGTGTTCAGCATGGTCAAAGACCATGATGCCACAGACGACATCGTGCAGGACACTTTTGTAAAGGCGTACAAACACATTGAAAGCTTTGAGGCTAAATCCAGTTTTAAAAGCTGGCTTTACAGCATCGCCATCAACAACGCCAAGAACGCGTTGAAATCCGAGTCGCTGAGGGAAATGGTCGACCTTGAAAAAGTTGTTCTGCATGTAACACCAAGGATGAGCGAAAACCTTGAGACACAACAGCTGCAGAGCATTCTTGCCGAAGAGATAGAAAAACTTCCGGCGAAACAAAAAATGGCCCTCACGCTAAGGATATTTGATGAACTCCCGTTCAAAGAGATCGCCCAGATAATGGAGTGTCCATACGACACTGCGAAGGCGAATTTTAGGCACGCCATAAACAATCTTCGAAAACAGTCGAGGATATTGGACGTCGCCTAGAATAAGGAGTTCTTATGAAAGGGAAACACATTTTGAAAATAAAGAATCTTTTAAAGGGGATCAAAAAGCTGGAACACAAACTTCCGGGAGCGGCCAATAGGACTTACTTTGAGCAGCTCGAAACAAAAATAGCGTCCAGAATAAAAGATGAAGAAACACCGATTGTATGCAAAGATATTCAACAGAGCCTTGTAGATTTTCTGGAAGGTAACATGGTTTTTGACAAGAAGATCGAGGTAAAAAAACACTTAGAAAGCTGCGACGAGTGCTTTCAGGAGTACACGATCACAAAGAATGCGCTTGAAGACGCTCTTCAGGTAAATGTCCCGGAAGAGAATTTGGCGATGGTGTCGGAAAGAATAAACAACGAGATAAATTTCTGCGAGACAGCGCAGGAACATATAGCGAATGAATTTACAGGCGATCCCGTACCTTGGAAAATAAGGGCCCACATAGAAACCTGCCCGAAATGTAAAAAGGTCGCCGAACTTACGCACAGCATCGTTGAAAGTGTAAAAAGATTGTCCGTCCCGATGCCAAACGAAAAATTCTTTGAGGTACAGCTTTCAAAAATAGACCGCGCGATAGAGGTCCTACCGTCGGCAAGAATGGAAAGAAAGGCACAAATAAGCAGCTACTTTAACGGGATAATGGACACATTAAGAGGGACTTTGTTCCAGCCTTACGCCGCTATAAGCGTTTCAGCAATGTTAGTGCTGCTCATAATAGGCGGAAGGTTCTATTCCAGCAAAGACAGCATAGAAGAAAAACAGATCAATCTTTCTGAAGTAATTAGCAGGGCCAACGCCGTTGCCGAAATAAACGAGGAAAGCGGGCTGAAAATAGACCAGACGGCAAAAGTTTCCAGACAGTACCTGAAAGAGAACATACAGGACCCGTTCGAGGATGAAAAACTCCAGATTAAGAGCACCGGCACAGCGGCTGACAAGGACCGCGACCGTACTAAGAAAATAAATTAAGTCGAAATTACATTAAATCGAAAGTTTCAGCGCTCTGTTCTTTTCTTCCTCGTGAAGTTTCTTTATAAATTCTTTTACTCCAAGGGATTTTTGTTCCTGAGTGTCGCGGTTCCTGACCATTAAATTACCGGAACTTAATTCCTCGTCGCCGATAACGACAAGATATGGAATGCGCTGTAGCCTTCCCTCACGAATTTTTTTGCCGACGGATTCGTTCCTTATATCTGACTCAGCGCGGATATCGTGCTCTTTTAATTCCTTCTCTATTTTTAGAACATGCTCATTATGTTTTTCTGAAACAGAA
>JAZDEK010000044.1:0-8690 GCA_043808895.1 Pseudomonadota bacterium | reverse complement strand
CCCCCACCGCAGATAGTCATGAACAAGATGGAAGATTTTTGTTCGATGAATGGCCGATGAAATAATCTAATTCACGAGCCAATTGTTATTATTTTGGTTCTTTGTGCCCGCAAGCTTTGTTCGCGCAGACGTATTCGTCCTTTTTTTCTTCCATTACTTTGTAGCCGCACACGGAGCAGGTCTTTTCAACGGGTTTGTTCCATATAGCGAATTTGCAATGAGGATACTTCGAGCAGCTGTAGAACGAGCGGCCTTTTTTACTTTTTCTTGCGGCAATCTCTCCCTTTCCGCACTCGGGGCATTTAACTCCTGTTGAAAGAGATTTTGTACCTTTGCATTTTGGATAATTGGCACAAGCCAAGAACTTTCCGAACCGTCCCTGTTTAACCAGCATTGGGCCGTTGCATTCCGGACAAAGTTCTTTTGTTTCCTCGGCTTTCTCCATTTTAATATCGCCGTTATCGTGTTTGGTAAAACTTCTTGTTGTTTTGCACTGAGGATAATTGGGACAAGCAAGGAACTGTCCGCGTCTTCCCCATTTTATGATCATCTTGGTTTTGCACTCGGGGCATTCTACGTCGGTAGTGGTTTCCTCTCTCTTAATGTTGCGCATATTCTTTTCGGCATCCTTAAGGCTTTTTGAGAATCCGCCGTCATAAAAACTCTTAAGAACTTCCACCCAATTCAGTTTTCCCTCTTCTATATCATCCAGGCTGTGTTCCATCCCGGCCGTAAACTCAACGTTCAATATCTCTGGAAAGGACGATACCAAAAGCTCGGTGACAATGCACCCAAGTTCCGATGGTTTTAATTGGTTCTCAGCTTTTTCAACATAACCGCGTTCCTGAATGGTGGAAATAATGGACGCGTACGTAGAGGGCCGGCCAATGCCGTTTTCCTCAAGTTCCTTAATGATGGTGGCGTCGTTAAATCTTGCAGGAGGCTGAGTGAATTTCTGCTCCGACTTTATTTCCCCGATGCTAACAGCGTCGGATTTGGAACATTCAGGTAGATTCTTTTTTTCCTCGTCCTCTTCATCATCCCTGAAATCTATGTAGACCTGTTCGTAACCTGAGAATTTAAGAACGCTGCCCGATGCCCTAAACACATAATTCTTTCCGCTATTTTTAACAGAAAGATCTATTGCTGTCTGGTCGTACACCGACGGTGTCATCTGGCTGGCGACAAAACGGTTCCATATCAGAGAATATAGTTTGAACTGGTCGGCCGTTAGATGTTTTTTGATCTTCTCCGGGCTGTGTTCCATGTCAGTCGGCCTTATAGCCTCGTGCGCGTCCTGCGCGTTGCTTTTTGTTTTATAAAAGTTGGGGCTTTCCGGAGCGTATTCAGCGCCATAAGTATTTCTTATATACTGCAAAGCCTCTTTTTGAAAATCAGCGCCTACCCTTACGGAATCTGTTCTCATATACGTGATAAGACCTGTTGGACCTTCATCACCGACCTCAACACCTTCGTACAGCGTCTGCGCGACGGACATGGTCTTTTTCGGCGCAAATTTCAATTTACGTGAGGCGTCCTGTTGCAATTTACTCGTAATGAACGGCGGCAGAGGATTCCTCTTTTTTTCCTTTTTTTCTATATCCTGAATGGAAACCGTTCCGGACCTTACAGCGTTGACTATATTTTCAGCGTCGGTGCCTTTTGCGACTTCAGCTTTTTCGTCATTTATTTTAAAAAGTTTGGCGTTTATTCTGTTCTTACCGACCATGAAATCAACGTCTATGACCCAGTATTCAACAGGTTTAAAACTATTTATCGCGGCTTCTCTTTCAACGACAAGTCTTACCGCAACGGACTGCACTCTGCCCGCAGAAAGGCCTCTTCTCACCTTTTTCCAGAGTATAGGACTTATTTGATATCCGACCAATCTGTCCAATATTCTACGAGCCTGCTGGGAGTTAAACATATTTTCGTCTATATCGTGAGGATGTTCCAGCGCCTCTTTTACGCCTTTGGAAGTTATTTCGTGAACGAGTATCCTGTGTATAGGTTTCTTGTCTTTTTTTAATTTGCTCAAAATATATCCGGCAACATGTTTCGCGATCGCCTCACCCTCTCTGTCAGGGTCTGGCGCAAGAAATATCTCATCAACCTTTTCCGCCTCTTTTACAAGGCCATCAAGAACGGTCTTTTTCCCTTTCATCACGACGTAGCTGGGTTTGAAGTTCTTTTCTATATCGACACCGAGTTTATCTGTGGGAAGGTCCATAACATGACCCACGGATGCCATGACGGTAAAGTTGTTCCCAAGATATTTCTTAATTGTTTTTGCCTTTGCCGGTGATTCTACGACGAGCAATGCCCTTGATGCTTTTTTTGTCACTATCCCTCCCGGTAGTAAATGCCAAAGTTGTCCTTGCTTATATATCCATTCTGCTCGAGTTCAGCAAGACTTTTAAGAAGCTCCCCCATACAAAGTCCGCTTGTTATGAGAAGTTCGTTGACGTCAAACCCTTGCGGGCCAAAGGTTCTGAGGATACCTCTGGCGGTGTCAGAAATCCGTTTGCGGGTTGGTTTACCGCATTCCTTAAATAAGATCGAGTAATGATCCAAAATATCTTCTGGGTTTGACGCTATAACAGCGCCCTTTTTTAATAGCTCGTTTACGCCGACGGATACCGTTGAGTTAACAGGGCCCGGCACTGCGAAAACATCTCTACTGTACCCTTCGGCAATACCCGCGGTTATCAGGCTGCCGCTGTTCTTGCCGGCTTCCACCACAAGAACACCGTCTGAAAGTCCGGCAATGATCCTGTTCCTCTGCGGAAAATTCCATTTGTTGCCGGGGGTGCCAGGGATAAATTCGGAAATTATCAAGCCACCATGAGATAATATATCGTCGTAGAGTTTTGCGCTCTCCGACGGGAATTTTATATCAACACCCGTGCCAAGCACCGCGATGGTCTTTCCTTTTGATCTTAATGCGACCCTATGCGCCTCGGAATCAACACCGCGCGCCATGCCGCTTGTTATACAAAATCCGGCTTCCACCAGCACAGGGATGAATTTATTAACGACGCTGAAACCATAATGAGTCATGTTCCTTGTGCCAACCACAGAAAAATTGTGAACAGATAAAAGTTTCTTATCACCTTTACAAAAAAGCAGGACCGGAAAATCTATAACTCTTTTTAACAAAGATGGATATTCGTCAGAATCAGGAACGACCAAACTTATATTTTTATCCTTACATTCACTGAGAATATTATCCACAGTGTTCCATTCCTTGAACTCAGCGACTATATGCTTCCAGCGCGCGAAAACATTCATCCCCTCATTCCAAACTCCCCATAAATTCTCGGCGTTAAAAGAAGCGAGCCGCAGAAGTTCGGATTTCACACTGAGGGGAATGTGCAAAATTCCCAGCGCGACAAAGAATTTTTCTTTATTCATTATGAACGGCTCCGCTCCTTTAAGGGGTCAACCCCTCTAAGCAGAACCTAATGGAATATACACTCCAGCTCCTGATAGGCTTGTTGCCGTGTTCCACTGGCGTGAACCGCATTCTTTTGTTTGGATATCGCATACAGTTTTCTGATGGAACCCTCACACGCCTTAACGGGATCCGTGTTACCGATAATTTCGCGAACGCGTTTTATACCGTCTTCACCCTCTACAATTAACGCGGCAATAGCGTTTGAGGTCATATATTCAATGAGGTCGTTGTAAAAAGGTTTTTCCTTATGCTCGGCGTAAAGCCTACGCCCCGTTTCTACGGCCAGTTTTGTCATCTTTATCGCTTTTACGTTTATTCCGGATCTTTCGATATGCCTAACAATGGATCCCACGAGGTTACGCTCTACAGCGTCAGGTTTTATGATAACCAGGGTTCTTTCGCGTCTCACGTCCAGAACCTCCCGAAGGAAGTTTTATTATATCACATTTTTACAAAAAAACCTGACAAAATTTAAAAAACTGAACCGAAAACACGCTTCACGAAATAGTAAGTAATAATAGTCAGTTGGCGGGTTAGTCAAATGTGTGTCGCAGAGAAGCACAATAACTATTGACTCCGATATAGGCGGAGGAGTACAATCCCCCGGTAAAAGCGATATAGACGAATTAGGGGGATAAATATGAAAAAATTTGCTGTAATGATTTTTGCTACTTTTCTTACGACTACAGGGTGCGGGAGCAACCGTTCCGTCGAGACAAGTCTCACCCAGATCACATTAGAAGAAGTGAACAAGAAAGTTGCTGCGTTGGTCTCTCTGACTGGAGGATTACAGTCTCTTGTGGATAGTGGCTACGCGTCATGTTCTGGTCCAGATGTAACAGACGCGCTGGTGATCAAAATATGTCAGATCGCGCAGGCCGCCACCGTGGAAATGCAAGCACAACTACTCGCTCAGCTCGGAGTATTCCAACAGGCGCTTCAAAGCCAGATCGATCAGATCAAGTTGGACTTAATAAGCGTGGGTTCGGATATAGGCATCATCAACAACAACATAAACGCTATTAATACGGTACTGTACGGCCCCAACGGGAACGACGGACTTATACAAAAAGCCAACGATGCATACAACATGGCTGACGCCATCCAGACGTACCTGACCGTAATACAGACGGGGGCGACAATAACCGGCGATATGCAACCCGTCTTTATAGGAAAAGAGAATATGCTCGCGGGTCCGGTTTATGAAGTACTGCTCCAGCTGAGAGAAAAAACAAGAGTTAACGGATACGTTGAAGATTACGCGACCCCTGTTGCGGCAGACAACAACGGATTTGCAAGCACCAACGGTTCCTCTATCATAACCGTAGCATCTACTGGTCACGGTCTTTCAGATGGTGATCTTGTGGAATTCAGCGGCGTAGTTTTCCCTGTGGGAACAGCGAACTTTACACCGTCAGATTTCAATTCAGTTCTATATGCGATAACGCTCGTGGATGTTGACCACTTCACAATAACAGCACCAAGGAATGCCAACGCCAGCAACACTGGATTTGGCGGCAACACAATAACAGCGACTAAATTGAACGGCAGAGGAATGTCGACCATATGGACGACCGGGGACCCAAGCGACACCGACGTAAGGATAACGAGCGCGGGAAGTGCGCCTTATAACTTTATAATAAGGACCTTAATTTCCGATCCAACAAAATGCGAGATCTGTTACGACAAGACGAGCGCATCAGCAGGATTCGTAACGATCAACGCGGCACCGGAAGGGGGCAGCGGAAACATCGTTTGCAAGTAGATTGCAAACAGGAAGGTAATATGTTCTCTTTTTTAAGATCACGTACAGTAACAGCTATAGCTGCTATGGCGTCAACGCTATTCATAATGAATTGTGGCGGCTCTGACGTCAGCACGGACGAAAGTGAGAAAATAAAGTCCGACATAGAGGCGCTGACGTCCGTTTACAACAGTATAGGCTCTTTAGTTGAGAGCAATTTCGCGACCTGTTCGAACCTCGGGCTAACCTCGGACGCGCTTGTAAACAAGATATGCCAGATCGCGCAGGCCGCTACCGTAGAAATGCAGGTGGAACTATTAAATGAACTTGGTGTGTTCCAGCAGGCGTTGGGAGGCAGAATAGATCAGCTTACACTTGATCTTATAAATGGAGTGAACGGGTTAGACGCCCAAATATCAAATATAAATTCAGTGATATCGGGCTTAATAACCGATATGAACAGCGCCGAGAGCGCGATAATAGCCCTTCAAACCGCCACCGCCGACCTTACAAGAAGCAGGCACGTTATTGTAAAAGACGTGGGTGATTTTCCAGGCTGTACACCAGGTCCGTGCCCAAACCCGATAGTACTGGATCCGAGTACTGATTATGAAATAAATGGGATTATCGACATAGGAGCGAACGGAATATCTTTGGGCGATAAAACACAAATATACGGCCTGAATAATTTTAACGATGGTATAACGTATACAGGGATCGGCAGCATGTTCATCACATCTGCTAACGAAAGCGCTATCATAAGGAACCTCGAGATACGCGCGGCCAGTGCGAATAAAGTTTTCGATCTCACCGGCAACTCCACGTCTCGAATTTATATCAACAACAATTATTTCTATAATTGCACAAAGCTCGGGGTTATGAACGGCGGCGGGACCGTATGGTTGTACGCCAATGAGTCATACAGCGCCACAGCGATGAGCGGTCTGAACGTAAGTGGAACAGTATCCTACCTTAATTTCTCGAATAATATTTTCACTAACACCATTGCAGGGTCTGAAATCATAAATATGCTGCAGGTTACATCAGGGACGCTGAACATAGTAAGGGTCTCCAACAACAATAACGTATCGCCATCCGCCAACATGTTCTTTAGAGCGTTCAACATAACGACAACACCGACCATCGCCGACGGAAGAGTTACCGACAACACAGCGTCGAACGGATACTTGTTCGGTACAACACCTACACAGGTAACACCGAACTTAAGCAACTGGTGGTTCGAGAACAACACAGGGCTTGCTAACAGCACATACTTCGGCTCCATGTACTACACAGGAACACAAACACTACAGTCCGCTGTTTTAAATGCTTGGGCAAAAATATTGGTCACAGCCCCGGGATATACAGGCGGGTATAACGAGAGGTTCGCTCACGCGGTAGGAGCGCTCACTTACAACGGCAAGGTCATGAATAAACCTTTTAAGGTCACAACGACCATAGTGCTGCAGAACTTTAACAACCAAGCCAAGACCGTGGGCGCCAGAATATATAAGAACGGTGTTCTTATACCGGGCACTGAGTTCCAGCTCCTGCTTCCGAACAACGCCGCCATACCGGTCACGCTCAATATGTCGTCTGTGGTTAACATGTCGGGAAATGATTACATAGAAATATATGTGGCAAGAGTAGCGGGCGCTAATAGCAATTACTATGTGAACAGTTTGATAGTCACTGCTGAAGAATTATAGATCTTTAGTTAATATTGTATCTTTTAAGAATTCGTCGCTGGGTTGTGGAAAATTCTTTAGATAATGAAGTCCGCGTGATTCTTTTCTCATCATCGCCGAGACCACAATGCTTTCAGCCACAGAGATTATGTTCCTTAATTCCACAAGGTCTTTGTTCACTTCATACTTCCAATAGTACGCCTCTGTTTCAGCCTTTATTATCTCAACTCTCTTTAGAGCGTTCTTAAGCCTATCCATACTGCGGACTATACCGACGTTGTTCCACATCGTCATTCTTAGCTCGTTCCAGTTGTGATGAACAAGTACAGCTTCTTCCGGAGCTTTCACCCACGACGATTGCCATTCAGGGACTTCAATAGATCCAACATCTGTAAGTTTTTTCTTTAACCCCAGGGCAATACGCTTTGAAAAAACCATAGCTTCAAGAAGAGAGTTCGACGCCAATCTATTTGCCCCGTGGAAACCGTTGCACGCACACTCGCCGCAGGCATATAAACCCTTGAGATCGGTTTCGCCATCTATATTGACCTTGATCCCGCCGCAACAGTAATGTGCCGCGGGGACCACAGGGACCATGTCGGATGTCATATCTATTCCGTACTTCAAGCACTTTTTATAAATATTGGGGAACCTTTTCTTTATGAACGCCTTATCAAGCTCGGTAACGTCGAGGTAGACGCAATCGTCACCGCTCTTTTTTAGCTCAGTATCTATCGCGCGGGCCACGACATCCCTAGGCGCGAGCTCAAGTTTGTCGTGATATTTTCTCATGAAACGTTCACCGTTCTTTAATCTTAGAATTCCGCCCTCGCCTCTTACAGCCTCACTGATCAAGAAGTTCTTTGCGTCGGGATGATACAAACACGTGGGGTGGAACTGATAGAACTCCATGTTAGCGATGGAAGCGCCAGCTCTATACGCCATTGCGATACCGTCGCCGGTTGCCACATCGGGATTACTTGTATAAAGGTACGCTTTGCCTGCGCCGCCGGACGCCAAAACAACCGCACCGCCCACGAATGTTTTAACTACTTTGGCGGAGTCGTCCCAAACATAAACTCCAATAACTTTTTTATTATCCAAAGTTATAAGATTTATCGCTGTGCAGTTCTCGAATACAGAAACATTCTTTAGCTTTTTTACACCGGTGATCATATTCTGTACTATCGACTCACCTGTTATATCGCCGCTGTGATAGACCCTTCTATATGTATGACCGCCCTCTTTTGTAAGATCATAGTTCGAGTCATCCACTTCGTTTGAGTTATCAACCTCGCGCAAAGAGAATTTAACACCTATATCGACCAGGTCTTTGATAACGTTAGGCCCCTCTTTGATACAGTATTCAACTACATCCCTGTTACAAAGTCCGGCTCCGGTATTTAGAGTGTCTTTTATATGGGTCGCGAAAGAGTCCTGTTCGTTCGCTTCAGAAACAGCGGCCACGCCACCTTGAGCCATGACAGAGGCTCCATCGCCTATGAAGGTCTTGGTGAGCACCGCGACTTTAAGGTCTTTATCCAGATGTCTTGCTGTATTAAGACCCGCAATACCGCTCCCGACTATAATAACGTCGTAGAAGAGCTTGTTCATCTATTACGGTTCCAGAAATAGATCAGAACGACAAACAGAATAAGCTCGATATACGCCCCTGAAACTCCGGCGACCATTGGATACGCGGTTTTATGTAACACCACAAGTATGGAGAAGAGCGATGTAATAATAACGCCGCCAAAGACCAGAACAAGCGCTGTTGCCCTTGCGAACGTATTTCTCACTG
>JAZDEK010000043.1:0-9559 GCA_043808895.1 Pseudomonadota bacterium | reverse complement strand
TAAGGCGTTTAAAACTTCAGGCCAGAAATGAATTCCTTCGAGCGTCATAGGGTGAAACTTTTAGCAAACAAGCACTCACTTTTCAAGGACAATATTGGGCGGCGCAGCCCTTGCCATATTTTTATTGTTGACACATTGTAGACTCAGATAGTATAGGTATAGTCTCTAAAGACAGTAACGGGAGAGCAATAATATGAAAAGAACGTATCAACCTCACAACAGGAAAAGAAAAAGAACGCACGGATTCCTGGCAAAGATGTCAAAACCCGGCGGAAGACGTGTGCTTAGTAAACGTAGAGCCAAGGGAAGAAAGAGACTCTCTGTAAAAGCAAGTGGCAAGTAAGAAGAAAGGACGTGGCGCTAAAAAAGAGTCGCTCTTAAAGCACAGGGCGCACTCCAAGAACTTTGTAGTGGCTTATGATCTTAACGACGCTGGACTCAACATATTCTTTGGCATAAGCGGTAAAACGGCGTGCGCGGTGGTAAGGAACAGGGTAAAAAGGATATTTAGGGATATAACAAGAAAAGAACTGAGCGGTAGAAGACTTTCAATATGTCTTATCTCTAAAAAAACGCTTACCGTCCCTAATGATGAGGCTGTAATAGCGGAGCTGAAAAAAGAGGTCTATGAACTTGTTAAAGAAGTCGCTAAAAAAAATGGATGAACTCGCGGCGTTTTTGCCCGTCGGTCTCATACTTATTTATAAGAACACGGCCTCAAAACTTATAGGCAGCGTCTGTAGGTTCCAGCCCACGTGTTCAAGCTACGCCGAACAGGCCTTTAGAAAACACGGTTTTTTGCGGGCATTTCCGCTTGTAGCAGGACGCCTTTTAAGGTGTCATCCGTTCAATGACGGCGGTCACGATCCAGTAAGATAATTACGGGAGTATTTAAATATGGAAAAAAACATGATCCTCGCTGTTTCGATAAGTGTGCTGATACTGTTCTTGTGGCCGTTCCTTTTCGGCTTGAACAAAAAAGCGCCCGAAACCAAAGTGGCGAACAAAACGACTGCCAGCACAACAACCGGCGGCACCGCCACAACAAAAGAGGCCGCAAAGGATGAAGCCATTACAATTGAGAAAGTTGGGGCGCAGTATATTATAGAGAATGACTTAGTCGCTGTGACAATAGATACCATGGGCGCTGCGGTTAAACAGGTCGCTTTTAAGAAATATAAAGACCCAAAGGGTCAGGTCGTAAAGTTTTTTGGTGAATCCGCAAAGAACGTTGGAGCCCTTAAGATATTAGATCAGTCAAAAACAATGTTCTCCGTCGTGTCACAAACAGAAAATAGGATAACCTTAAGGTCAGGCGCTTCCACCGTCGAGTACACCCTGCCCCAAGGGCTCTACTCCCTTAATGCAAAGATAAATTCGGCGGGAAAAGACAAAATAGAGCTAAGGCTTCTTTCTTTCCTGTCTGATAATTCAAAAGATCAATACGGCCTAGATAGCGATCCCGACAAAAGAAAACGAGACATGCTCCTCTACTCCGCTGATAAAGCCGAAAGGTTCACCCCAAAGGATATAAAAGAAAAACAGATAATCTCGTTCGCGAGCTCTCCAAAGTGGATAGGCGTAACGGATAGATATTTCTTATTCTCGGTGATCACACCAAAGAACGACGGCCTATTCACCGACGTTGTTATAAGAGCCGGAAAAGAAAATCCTGTTACATTAGCTGACTTTAGCCTTACCGGCAAAAACGGCGTGTTCGAATATACATTATTTATGGGGCCAAAGGACGTTACGGACTTAAGAAAAGTCGACCCAACGTTGGCGGACTCAATAGATTACGGATGGTTCACTGTTATATCTGTGCCAATGCTTGAGCTAATGAAATTTTTCTATAAAGTGATACCGAACTACGGCGTGGCGATACTTCTTCTTACACTACTTGTAAGGCTCATAATGTTCCCGCTTCAACATAAAAGCATGAAGTCCATGAAGAAGATGCAGGAGCTTCAGCCCCATATAAAAGCTCTCCAAGAAAAATATAAAGGCGATAAGGCAAAGGTTAACTCCGAAATGATGCAGTTCATGAAAACGCATAAAGTTAACCCAATGAGTGGATGCCTTCCGATGCTGCTTCAGCTCCCTGTTTTTATCGCTCTCTATAATGTCCTTGCAAGTTCAGTGGAACTTTATCACGCTCCCTTTATATTCTGGCTGCATGATCTTTCTATAAAAGACCCATATTATGTGATGCCTATTCTTATGGGCATTATGATGTTCCTGCAGCAGAAAATGACGCCAAATCCGACGATGGACCCGACTCAGGCAAAGATGATGCTATATATGCTGCCAGTCATATTTACGGTATTTATGGTAAGTCTTCCAAGCGGGCTTACACTTTATATAATGTTCAGCACCCTTCTTGGAATTTTGCAGCAGCATTTCATGAATAAACAAACGAGTGTAAAAACAGCATAACGCGGAGGATAGTAATGGAAGACTTCAAAGAGTTCGTAGGTACAACACTGGAAGAAGCAAAAGAAAAAGCGAGGGATTATTTTAATTCTAATCAGATAGAATTTGAAATGCTCCCACCTAAACTATTGACGATGATAACCGGAAAAAGGGATATCAGGATCAAGGCCAGAAAAAAAGAGATCTCCGAGGAGTATTTGGCTTCTAAACAGAGATTAAAGGAGCTTCTGGACTCGATCATAAAACGATCCGGTTTTACAATGTCAATTACGGAACAAATGGAAGGTGACACCACAAGATATATCCTCACCGGCGAGGATCTTTCTTATTTTACGGAAGACAAAGGACGACTTTTGGATTCTGTCCAGCACATACTTGTGAAAGCGGCATTTAAAACGGAGCAGGGCGTTAATATTGTTGTGGACGCTGACGACATAAAAAAGGACAGAGAAGAGTATATAAAAAGCTACGTACAAAAGGCCTGTAGCACTGTGAGAAGGTCCAATAAACCCTACATACTAAGACCAATGACCCCGGGCGATAGAAGAATGGTGCATATAATGGTAAAAGAGCAGGGCGACCTTGCAAGCGAATCAGAGGGCGACGGGCTATACAAAAAAGTAAGGATATTTAAAAAGCCGGCATGTTAGGAAAAGTGCTTGATAATATCGTCGCTGAGATCACCCCCGCGGGGCGCGGAGGCATTTCCGGGATCCGTATAAGTGGCCCTGACGCGAAAATAATTACCGAGAGAACATTTAATTTTAAAGCAGAGAATAGACGCGCTCTTTTTGTTGATAGTGAATTAGACGATGTTGTAATTATTTATTACGAAGCACCCAACTCATACACAGGCGAGAATGTTTGTGAGGTTTTTTGTCACGGGAACCCCTCAATTGTTAACAACATTATTAACGTACTTCTTAATATAAAAGGTTATAAAACAAGGATCGCGGCCCCTGGCGAATACACAAAAAGAGCGTATCTAAACGGGAGAATGGACCTTGTTCAGGCCGAATCTGTAGTGGATCTAATAAACTCTTCAAGCAGTGCGGCTATTAAGTATAGGAACAGGATGCTTAAAGGGGGTTTGTCTAAAACCTTGAAAGCCTTGAAAACAGGGCTTGTTAACGCTGCAGCTGAACTTGAGCTTGAAATAGATTTTGAGGAAGAAGACCATAAAATTAATTTTAATGCTTTAGGGGACATAGTAGGCAGAACACGCGATAAAGTGAGTGAACTGTTGGATTCGTTCTCAAGGTTTGAATTTTTATCAAAGGACCTGAATGTTGTAATAGCCGGAAAGGCGAACACCGGAAAATCGTCGCTGTTCAATAGGCTTGTAGAATGCGAACGCGCTATTGTGCACCACATGCCCGGCACGACAAGGGATTATCTTGACGCGGAACTTATTTTAGACGGCCTTAACATTACACTTATAGATACCGCGGGATATAGAAGCGAAACCAATTCCGATGTTGAGGAGCGCGGCATAGATAAAACCGAGTCTCTTATCCAGGAAGCTGCTCTAATCATAGAGGTTTCAGAGGATGACTCATTTCTCTTGGACAAGAAAGAGGACGTTGTACGCGTTAGGAACAAAATTGATTTAAGAACACCCTTAAAACAGGAAAAAGACGTTATTTATGTATCGGCCTTGACCGGAGAAGGTATTAAAGAACTTAAAAGCAGTATTTTTTCTCATTTAAAGGAACAATTCAATAAAGTGGACGAAAGGCAGGATTTTTATCTTCTTACAAAAAGACAAAAAGGGATCTTGCTTTGTGTTCAAACAGAGCTTAATAAACTCTACGACGCTGTATCAAAAAAACAGCCGATAGACGCGATATCTTTTCTTACCAGGCGCAGTATAGACCTTATAGACGAGCTACTTGGTTCCACAAAGACAGGGGACGAGATATTGGACACTTTGTTCTCAAGGTTCTGTATAGGTAAATGATATGCAAAAGTATGATGTAATAGTTGTTGGGGGAGGGCACGCGGGGTGCGAAGCCGCTTACGCGGCGGCAAAACTTGGCGGAACAGTGCTTTTTATGACCATAAGCATGGACCGTCTTGCGTGGATGTCCTGCAACCCCGCAGTGGGCGGGCTTGCCAAGGGGCACCTCGTCAAGGAATTAGGGGTCATTGGCGGCATAATGCCTAAGGTCATAGATTCTACGGGAATTCAATTTAGAACTCTAAACAGCAAAAAAGGATCCGCCGTTCGCTCAACAAGAGTGCAGGCGGATAAAGTTTTGTATTCAATTGAGATGAAAAGGGAGCTTTCCAAGATCCCAAACATACATTTTCTGCAGGCAGAAGCCTCTGGCCTTATAATAGAAAATAATTCTGTCGTCGGTGTAACAACATGCGAAGGGTTTAATGCGTGCGCTGATACCGTTATTATCTGTGCCGGTACATTTTTAAAGGGGAGGCTCCATTACGGAGACGCAACAGTAGAGGGCGGAAGAAGTGGCGAAAAATCCAGTGAACTTTTAAGCGATTTTTTAAAGACAATAAAGGGGCACAGCGTCGGAAGATTCAAAACAGGAACGCCCGCGCGCCTTGACGGAAGAGATATCAATTTTACTAAACTCATAGAGCAACCTAACGACGCTGATGTACGGGGCTTTAGTCCATTCGGAGAGCAAAATAACGACACCAAGCTCAGTTGTTATCTTACAAGGACAAGTGAGGACACCCATTTTCTCGTCGCTGAGAATATAAAACTCGCGCCTCTTTATAGTGGGAAGATAAAGTCAAAGGGCCCCAGGTACTGTCCATCCATTGAAGATAAGGTAATGAGGTTCCCGGACAGGACAACCCATCAGGTGTTTGTAGAACCCGAGGGGGTAGACAATATTGAGTTCTACATAAACGGGGTTTCCACGGGACTTCCTGTGGATATTCAGGAAAAGCTCTATAAAACCATCAAAGGCCTTGAAAATACTAGGATAATTCGTCCGGCATACGCCGTGGAATACGATTATATTGATTCAACAGGCCTAAAACCAACCCTGGAATCTAAGTTCGTTAACGGGTTATTCTTCGCAGGGCAAATAAATGGGACCTCCGGATACGAGGAAGCGGCTGCCCAAGGTTTTGTTGCAGGCATAAACGCGGCAATAAAAGTCAAAAAGAAAGTAAGAAAACTTGAAGCCCTTATTTTTCCAAGAGAGGACTCGTACATTGGAGTAATGATAGACGACATCGTGACAAAAGGAACGGATGAACCTTACAGGATGTTCACCTCTCGCGCGGAGAATAGATTATATTTAAGAGAGGATAACGCGGACTTTAGGCTTTATAAATTCGCTCATGAAAATGGTCTTATGAACGCAGAACTCTATAAGAAAATAAAAGCAAAATGGAACGACATATCGAGCTGCGTAAAAAAGCTTGAAAAGATGATCATTAAACCCGAGAAAAAAGTTAATAGCATCTTAACAAAATGCAAAAGCTCGTCGATAAAAACAGGTGTTTCAGCAAAAAATATCTTAAAGCGCCCGGAGATCTGTTTTCAAGATGTCCTTAAAATGTTGGACGGAAATAAAGAATTAAAGCGGTTCAAGAAATTCTCGAACGAAGTAGAAATAGAAGTAAAATACGAAGGCTACATAAAGATGTCCGAAGACAACATGACCGCGCTTAGTGGTATGGAAAAAATAAAACTCTCTCCCGATATTGATTACGGAAAATTTAAGAACATCTCTGTTGAGACAAGAGAAAAACTGAACAGGATAAAACCTATTACACTTGGACAAGCATCTCGCATCCCCGGCATTACTCCGGCCACAGTGGACGCCCTCCTTATATATAAGAAGAAAGGTGAGATATAATGCTCCACGTGGAACACTTTATTGAAACATTACTCCCGGGACTTAACGCAGAGGTGGTCGTTTCCAAGTTTAAAACCCTGGAAGAACAGTATTTTAAATGGAACAAGGTCTATAACCTAAGCTCAATACGCGACAAGGACGGCTTCTGGGAAAAACACGTCCTGGACAGCATGTGTCTTGCCTCTTACATATATAAAGAGGATGGCGATGGGGCGGCGCTTTATGATATCGGGAGCGGGGGCGGTTTTCCCGGGCTTGTTTTAGCCATCACACTTAAAAACACCATTACAATGGTTGAGCCGGTGGGCAAGAAAACGGGCTTTATTGAACACATGATAACAAGGCTTCAACTTAAAAATGCGAAGATTTTAAAGACAAGATATGAGGAGATAAAAGAAATTGAGGGTGGGTCCATTATAGTAAGTAGAGCACTCGGAAATTATAAAGAACTGAAAAAACATTTCTCTAAAATAGCACCAAATTCCAAAATACTGCTCATGGCGACACAGGCGCAGACTAAAGAAATAGGGGGCAAAATAATAGAAACCCCGTATTTACAAGCCAGGAGCGAAAATCCCAAGCTACTTCCCGGGCACGTCCTGCTCCAGATATAAGCGTTCCACGTGGAACACCAGCTCCATTTTTTTAAATTTTTTATTTTTTTTAATCCTTGCGGATATCCACAAACTCATTTATACTTTCATTTGAGTTCAATTTGGGGGTAAAAATGGGAAGAGTTATTGCAATAGCTAACCAAAAGGGCGGCGTAGGTAAAACTACCACCGCAATTAACCTCGGGGCGTCCCTTGCGACGGCAGAACAGAGAACCCTGCTTATAGATTTTGATCCTCAGACGAACGCGACCTCCGGGCTCGGCGTGGACGCAGAGAGCGGATATAACATCTATCACGTCATAATGGGCGAGGTAAGCCTGCAAGAGATCATAAAAAAGACCGATTTAAGGTTCCTGGATGTGGCGCCATCGGGCAGAGACCTGGTTGGAGCGGAGCCCGAGCTTGTTAACGAGATAGCGCGCGAGACTCGCTTAAAAGACGCTGTTGCTACTATAAGAGACCAATACGACTACATATTGATAGATTGCGCACCGTCGCTGGGCATATTGACCGTTAATGCGCTCACTGCTGCGGACACATATTTGATCCCTCTTCAGTGCGAGTACTTCGCGCTTGAGGGAATAAGTAAATTCATAAAAACAGTTGAGCTGATAAAAAAGAGATTAAACCCGACTCTCGTCGAGGAAGGCATACTTTTAACGATGTTCGACAAGAGAAATAGATTATCTTTTGAGATAGCTAACGAAGTAAAAAGTTATTTCAAGGACAAGGTTTTTAACTCAGTAATACCAAGAAATGTGCGTTTAAGCGAGGCCCCAAGCTACGGGAAACCCGTGCTGTTATACGATATCAACTCGAGCGGGGCTATCAGCTACTTTAATCTGACAAAGGAGGTTATGGATAATGACCACAGATTTAAAACCAGAAATTAAGACTTCAAGAAAGGCTTTAGGAAGAGGGCTTGCCGCGCTAATTCCCGACGCTGAAGACGATGTAATTTATCCTTCGGCGAATATTAATACAGTCAGAACAGAAGAAAAAAATAAGGCTTTCTTCTACTGTCCTGTTGAAAAACTCGTTCCGTCAAGCCAACAGCCTCGTAAAAAAATAAATGACGAAGCGCTTAACGAACTCGCCAATTCCATAAAAGAAAATGGTGTAATTCAAGCGGTAATAGTAAGGAGACGCGGAGATCTTTATGAGATCGTCGCTGGAGAAAGACGTTGGAGAGCGGCAAAACTTGCGGGGCTCACATCAATTCCTGTTGTTGTTAAAGAGATGTCAGACAAGATAACTTTACAAACTGCGATAGTTGAGAACATACAAAGATCCGACCTCAATAGCATAGAGGAGGCAAGGGCGTATAAGCAGCTTATTGATGAGTATTCAATGACCCAGGACGACGTTTCAAAGAAGGTTGGAAAGGATAGGACCTCTATTTCGAACTATTTACGACTACTCAAACTGCCGATTTTTGTCCAGGACGAAGTTCAAGGTGGCCGTCTAAGTATGGGACATGCCAAGGCTTTATGCGGGTTAGAGGCAGAAGAAGCCCTAAAGAGTGCCACAGCCGAGGTTATAAAAAAGGATCTCTCTGTTAGAAAGACCGAGCGCCTTGTGGAGAGACTAAAAGGGGCAGCGACCAAGACGGACGATAAACCCAAGAAAGATGGGCACCTCTTCGATTCTATAGAGGACAATCTTAGGGAAAAGTTCAAGACTAAGGTCTACGTTAAAGGAAAGTACGAAAAAGGTGCTTTTGTGGTAGAGTATTTCAACAAAGATGATTTTGAGAGAATACTTGAGATACTTTTAAAATAAAGGAACGTTATGAAAAGAAAAGACCATTCGATTCGTCTCAGCGAGAATGTTTCAGCGATCATACAAGAGGGATGTGAGTTCAAAGGCAAACTTTCTTTTGAAGGTTTGATACGTTTAGGCGGAAAATTTGAAGGCGAAATATTCACAAACGACATTCTTATAATAGAGAACAGCGCATTTGTTCGTGGTGACATCCAAGCGGACGTTGTTATCATTAGCGGCAAGGTCGTGGGCGACATTGAGGCCAAAAACCGCATAGAGATATTCAAACCGGCCATGATAAAGGGCAATTTATCGGCACCTGTGATCTCCATGGAGCAGGGCGTTGTGTTTGAAGGCAGCACAAAAATGGGCTGATGCCCAAATTTGTGCCAATCATTCAGAATCGTTAGGTTTTAATTCATTTTTTAGCTTGGCTAGAAGGGTATAAGCTTTTTTCTGGTCTAAATTCAGATAGTTGGCAAGCATAGAGGCAATCTTCCTGGGCTCTCCGGCGGTATCCCTGAAAGTAGTGACCTTATTGTTTTTAATGAGCTTTTTATCGGGGTTTATGGCCAAAGTGAACTCACCCTTGGGGGTGACGTTTTTGGGGTAGTTTCGTGCCTCAAACCTCAGCACTTCTTCGTGCACCTTGGTCAACTCCCTACCCAAGACGACTATCGAATTTGGTGAGAGTTCAGAAATTAGCTCAAGGGTACTAACCACCCGGATGGGTGACTCAAAAAAGATGGTTATCCTGTCCTGAGTGAGGCACTCGGCAAGGAGCTCTTTTTTGGCTTTTTGGGTGGGTGGCAGGAATCCGACGAATGATATAACCTGTTGTTCTGACATGAGAAAACCGCTCACAGAAAGTAAAGTCGTCAAAGCCGAGACGCCCGGAATTGGCAC
>JAZDEK010000042.1:0-5245 GCA_043808895.1 Pseudomonadota bacterium | reverse complement strand
AAAAACTGGTACGGCGGCACAAAATCCGTCAACACCGTTACTGTTTATTACGACATTACAGACGGGCACAAGTTACGTGAAGAGACCACAGCGGGAAACAAAAAAGCAGGCACCAAAGTAACTATATATTATAAAGACGGCTTAATAGAGAAAATAGAAAAGTCCTCATCTAAGAACGGTGAACGAGTAACTTTTGAAGAAACGCTCTACGAAAATGGGAAAATAAAAGCGGAGCTATCTATCTTTAGAAGAGAAGTTAAAACAAGAACAAGCACCACTACCATAGAGGTGTTGCGATCTTTCAAATTGCTTGATCCTACAGGAGCCATCATTTTTGAAGTAAAGAGAGAACCGATCACTAAACCCGGATATAATGGCGCAGCACTCGCTATATACGTTAAAGGCGAGCTTACAGCAGGAACTTACACTTCGGAAGTGCCGGACGATAATAATGTATCAAGCTACATCAATTCCTATAAAAAATATATTAAGCAAGTTGATCCAGAATTCACAATAAATTTTGACAAACAACAAACGGCAGTTAACATAAATACAAAAGAAATAAAAAAAGACTCACCTGAAAACCCAAATATAAGATCCATAACAAAAGACGGTAAAACCGTCGCGACAGTTGTAATGATGGAAGACGGCTCAGTTGGAACAGTGTGGATATATGGGAACAATGGATCATCTGACGTTCCTGTTTTCCAGGCGGTAAAAAAACCGGGCGGACTTAACGGCACCTATGTTCTCATCTCGAATAACGACCCCGAATCCGTGCAGGATGTTATAGTATCGGATATAAAGAGAGGAGCCTCTATACAAGATGTCCTAAAAGGGTTCTTCCCGGGCATCGTAGCGGTATCGCCGACGTTCTTTACGGACAACAACATTGACGTCGCCGACCTGGAAACTGAAATTGGGAAAAACCAAATAACAGCTCAACAATTCCAATCAGATTTCAAGAATTACATGAATTATAACAGTATGGACTCTGATTATTTACAACCAAGGACGGATATAATCGCTAAATACATGGAGGATAACGCTTACGGCAATATCTCGCAACAAGACGTGGAATTTGTTGACGCTAACAGTAAAAGTAAATTTAACGCCAGAATTTACGAAATTAGCAGCTTTGGAATACTGCTAATAGCCATACCTGAAGCATCTCCGGGAGCCAGTATCCGTATCAGCGAAGTCATAAATAACGACAAGACATACGTGCGAGGCTACGAATTACTATCAGTTGAAAAGATCTCGAACACTTCAACAGTATGCATGCCTCAAGATCAGATCAGCCCGTTATACAAAGGACCACTTGTAATAATGGCGTGGCCTAACCATCTCGGTAGCGGCTGGAATGAGGCTCTGACCGCCAAATTAGACGTCATCTTCCATAGATCACGAGTGGACGATGGATCTCTGAAAAGCATTATGAAAATGGGCGGCGATAGCTGGTATAAATATGAATGGGCAAGGAACAATCTGATCGCTCTCGCTATGGAGTACGGCGGAACAATTGATAACGGCGTACTGTTCAAACAAAGCGTTATGGCAGCTTTTATGCAATTTATGGAAAAAATTCGTAATGAAGTACACAACAAAAGCTCCATCTCCGAAAAAATCATAAAGTTCCTGGATGAACCGGTAAATAGAGCCCTTATATTGGGGCTTCCGGAATATTACTCCCAGCATTTATACTACGGCGTGGACCTAACCGAACAGATGAAAGCGAGTTTGCCCGTTGTACAGGAATTAACTTCAGGCGACCCGAGATTAAATGTACTGAAAGAAAGAACAACAGCATGGTCTAACGCCTCAAAAGACTTTTACTATTTGTACGGCATTGTAACACCCCCTGAAAAAGATGCTACAAGATCGGGAAAAACGGTAGCTATAACATACGATAATATAACCCCAAAAGAGTTGATCACAAAAGCGCCGGCATTAATGAGCGGAGATCTATCGGCCATGCTTGAAGACCCCGATACAAGGCAACTGGGTGTAAGGATCGCGAACGATCTATATACCGCGTTAAACGACCCTCACCTTGTTCTAAGAACCGATATTGAGAACAACAGCGTGGATATTTTTGGTAAATTAAAAGACATAATAGACGAGAAAAGCGTAACGGTTATAAGAGAAGACATCAAAAGACAGGAAGGAACGGCCAGGACTCTACTAGAAGCGTTATTGCTTTATAATAAACTAAATATAGATCTATTCTTGGGCGAAGAAGGACAGATGTACCTTAAAGCCATCGAGCAAATAGGAAATGCCAGCGATCTATTTATGGTGTCCTCGGCAATAGCCTCGCATACACCGGATACAGACGTTGACCCCAAGACGATGGCTAACCTCAGGCTATCGGCGCTCAGCATGTCTTTAGAGGCGGAACGCAGGATCGTAACAGAAACCACACTGCGCAAAGAGATAGGCACAGAATACAGTGCGGAAAAAGCAAGGGCAAAAGCCATAGAGCTTGGAAAATCCGTGGAAGTGATACGAATCAAAGGGAAACTATAATAGGGGCTGGTCGCATAGATTTACATTATAGAGAATAGAAATATAAAAAACAATGCTATTTTTTTCTTTACTTCCTATATACAGGTATGTTATATAAAGATGCAAGTTAGACATAGAGCTGACTATAACCATAAACGGAGAAAAACCATGAAGACCCTTTTTAAGACCCTGCTCTTTTGCTTTTCAGTGGCAAGCATATCTCAAAGCGTTTTTGCAGACGGACCGGATGAAGCAAGAAAATACGGAATACCCGCAACAGGCCCTGCCGCAACGAGAACAATTGTCAGCGATCGTATAACCAAATTACAGCTAGACTTTTATGACGCGAATACACTTTCAACATACCAATTAATTTTCGATGTCATGTATCTTCCAAACAATGCCAGCGTAAAAATGAGAAGCAAGGACAAAGAATTCACCGTTGGTGCCAATAAAAGAACTGATGGCATTAATTTTGCCGCCGACCATACAGTGTTCGTCAAATTTGATCCCGATAAAGCACCATCTGAACAAATACTGATCTCATCGGTTTATCTTAAAAGTACCAAGAAGGTAAGAGACGCCAATAACGAGTTAATGAAATCAAGGGACGTCTCCGGCGTATATAACGACCAAGGCAAGATAACCACGATTCGCGTTAAAGACGATTATCACGAAAAAGAAAAGATTATAGAGTTAACCTTTGATGATAAAGGAGGAATATCCTCTAGAGAAAGCACGAATCTGACAAAATTCCAGAAAGAGACATTGACCAGAACATATTCAGCGGAAGATTTTGTTAATGGAAGGATCAGAACATCGTTAGCAGCCGTGTCGGGCGGGTTACACCCGGATTACATCAAGTTCAATCATTATGCCCCTAATGGCGATCTGATCTTACTTATAGAAACAGTAACATCGTATGACGGCAAGCACACCTGCAAATGTGAATACGGTAATACCGTCAAGATAATGAAAGAATTTATGGTTGGCAATAAAGAAGCAAACATCTCAGATTTTTGTGACGAGGCACGAAAAGACATCACGGCTGCTACCGATTATTACGAAGCCAATAAGATCTATAGACAGGGAATAGTGGACCTTAACGACAAACGTTACGAATCCGCTTTAAGTAATTTTAAACAAGCACGAGACAAGTCCGAGTTCATTATGCCTAAAACATATCTTATGCTGGGAAGAACATACCGCGCTATGGGGAATACCAAAGAGGCTCTGGATAACCTGTTGTGCGGAGTTGGCATGATAGCTGGCTCGCCCGAAATTAAAGCCGACGCGCCAACTATCGCTAGTTTATATATGGAGTATGGAACAACGTATAAAGAAGCTGGGCAATATGAAAAGGCAATAAGTCAATTTGAAAATGCCCTAAGATACGACCCTGAGAACAGCAACATCTACTATTATATAGCCGGCGCATATAGAGACGCAGGGAATGAAGGAAACAATTATAAAAACGCTATTGAATACTTTAACAAGGCCATAGAAAAAGACCCAAAAAATTACAGAGCGCATAATGAACTTGGCGTTCTCAAAATATATATGAACGACCTTGAGGGAGCAAGGGTAGAACTTGAGACCGTAGTAGCGGCATATGAACACAACAATAAAAGTGTTGACCCAAAACTAGCTTATATGTCGTATGTCTCGCTGGGAAATACATGGATTGATAGCAAGAACGAGGCCAACACCAGACATGCAATAGACTTCTATGAGAGTGCCGTAAATTTAGATCCGAACAGCATTGCGGCTTACCGCTCTCTTTATGCCGCATACACGTCTCTTAAAGATGAAGAGAACGCAAAAAAATATGAAGCAAAAATTAATGAGCTTAAGGGACCGGACAAAGCTTTTGACTTCATTATAGACGCTAATCTTCGAGCATACCTGATAAGCGAGGGATTTAATTCTAATATGCCCGAACTTATAGAAGAGATCATTTTAGAAAAATTAAAAGTAGGAAAAACTATATCCACACTAAGAGGAATAGAAAGACTAACCGGCCTAAAAAGAATTACACTCAATAAATGTGGATTTGCAGATATAACACCCCTCTCCTCTTTAATGAACTTAGAATTCGTCAGTCTCCGTGAAAACAATATAACGGATGTTTCACCACTCAAGGCCTTAAATAAAATAAGGCATCTTGATCTTATGCATAACCATATATTGGATATTTCTTCACTTACAGGACTATCTAACTTAACAAGTTTAAACATCGCCTATAATGATATAACCGACGCTTCACCACTTGGAACTGCTGATTTTAGTAAACTCCTCGATCTTACCATAGGAGGCAACAAGATAACAAAGTTCCCTAGTACTCTAAGTAATATGCCAGCATTGAGTTGGGTCAATATTTATGAATTAGAGCTACAAGATCTATCATGGTTGGCGGGGGGAGCAGAAAACTTAGGCATAGTGGCTAGCTATAATAACCTCCAAGAAGCCTCTGCATTTAAAGCCCTAAAAGAAGAAGGACGTGTGATCAATTTTATATCACTTGATAACAACCCTATTGCCAACAACCCAGAAGAGATTAAAAAAATAGTGAAAATGTTAAATACAAAAATTCATTTAGAAGGTGGTCTAGCATATACGCCTGCCACTGTGTTCATTTCGGAATATGAACAAGGTGGTGCATCCTATTTAGTACAGAACGCTGATAGACTTATGGAAAATGGTGCGAAAATATTAAAAGACGTCGTTACTACAGAAA
>JAZDEK010000041.1:0-10480 GCA_043808895.1 Pseudomonadota bacterium | reverse complement strand
GGCACAACCCGGATTTGATTATCCAATGCGTAACTGACTGTAATTGCTCCAGGATCTGAAATTAGGGGTGTTCCGGCATCTGAGACCAGCGCAATTTCGTCATATTCCTCAAACAAAGCCTTTATTTTTTGGAGTCTCTCGTACTCGTTAAACTTATGAAGTGAGATCATGCGTGTTTTTATACCAAATCTATCTAAAAGTATTCTTGTTCTATTTGTGTCTTCCGCAAGAACGTAATTAACACGTTTTAAAGTGTCTATAGCGCGCTGAGAGATATCGTCGAGGTTCCCTATCGGTGTAGCGACGATGTATAAAGTCTTATTCATTTGCTATTGAGCGTAACGCATTGCCGCTTCGTTTGGTTTATTGTTCTTTTTATCCCAGAACGGGGAAATTTCTCTTAGACGGGCGATTATCGACGGCAAAACCTTAATTAACTCTGCGGCGTCCTCTTTTTTTGAGTGTCTGCCAAAGCTTATTCTTAAACTGCTGTGCGCGGACGCTATTGGAACGCTCATCGCCCTTAACACGTGGCTTGGTTCCAAAGAATCTGCCATGCACGCAGAGCCTGACGCTACACAGAATCCTAGTTTATCGAGTTGAAAGAGAATGGATTCTCCCTCTACGCAATCAAAAGACACATTAGTTGTATTTAAAAGACGAGGCGCACCGTCGCCGTTAACGTGCATGAACGGGATACTCTTTTTAAGCTCTTTTTCCGTGTAGTCTCTTATTTCCGCTAACTTGGTCTGTTTTTCTGCTCTTAATTCGTTAATACAGAGTTCAAACGCTTTTGCCAGGCCAATAATAAAAGGAACGTTTGGAGTTCCACCGCGTTTGTTGAACTCATGATGTCCGCCCGTGATAAATTTCCTTAAACGAGCACCTTTTCTTGTGAATAATAACCCGATCCCCTTTGGCGCGTAAATTTTATGTCCGCTCATTGAGAGAAAATCTATGTGTTTATATTCGTCGCTGTTAAGGTTAATTTCTATTTTTCCTATGCTTTGAGTGGCGTCAGTATGAAAAAGCACTTCAGGATTTTTTTGTTTCGCGGCTTTTGATAGTTTTCCTATCGGGAATATAACGCCTGTTTCGTTATTCGCGTGCATTATGCTTATAAGGCCGGTGTCTTCGGTAATAGAATCCGTTAATTCATCTATATTGAGCTCGCCTTTTTTGTTAACTTTAAGGAGTGTTACTCTGTAACCGTCGCGCTCCATGTCTTTACATGTTTCAAGTACAGCCGGATGTTCCACCGACGTAGTTATAATGTGTTTTTTATTTGGAAAAGCTTTTAATACGCCGCGGATTACATGATTTATGCTTTCTGTGGCGGATCCTGAGAATAAAATTTCCTCTGGAGTTTTGGCGCCAAGAAGTTTTGCTATTTCCGCGCGCGCCTTTTCCATTTCCTCGGATATTTCCATCGCGGTCTTGTATTTTCCGCTGGGATTTTGATATTTTTCCTTAAAATAAGGGAGCATTGCTTCAAGAACAGCCGCGTCCACCGGCGTAGTCGCGTTATAGTCCATGTAAATTATTTTAGACATGCTTAACCTACGTTTATTACTTTAACGTTCTCGCCGACCTTGTCGCGAAGTATTTTTTGTATCGTGTATTCAATTGTGTTGTTGGCTGAGTGACAGACCTTGCACGCGCCCTTAAGTTTAAAATAAAGTTCGTAACCTTTTATGTCCACGATCTCTAATCCTCCGCCGTCACGCTCAAGTATCGGCATTACGTCGGTGGCAAGGACCCTCTCAATTTCCTTTGCGATTTGATATGGCGTTTTTTCCGGGCGTGGCGCTGTTTTTCCAGCCTCTTTTTTACCGTAAACCTCGGCGAGGATGTCTTTTATCCCGCCTTTTTCATCTATGCAGCTCCCGCAGACACTTCCTGCCTTTATAGTATTAACTACGTCGTCCACGGTCTTAAGTTTAAGGTCTTTTATCTGCTCGCGGATATATTTTTTTGTAAGCCCCATGCAGCGGCACACAATTCTGTTCTCGTCGTCCTGGTCGGTGTAATCACATCTCTGCGTTACTCCGAATTTTGTCAGATCAACGCCTCTTTTTTTCGCCCAATCATACACAGCGGCGTAGAGCGCCTCTATGCCCATAATGGAACAGTGTATCTTTTGTGTTGGAAGTCCTTCCAGGAACTTTATTACGTCGTCTTTGGTGATGGAAAGCGCTTTTATCGGAGTATATTTCCCGTGTTCAACTATTGCGCATACGGCTTCACTTGCCGCGATAGCAGAAGTGCATCCAAAGGTCAGATATTTAGCCTCTGTGATAATGTCGTTCTCTGGGCGTAGGTCGTCTTTTTGAACCCGGAACGTGAATTTCATGGCATCCCCGCATACTAGGGAGCCGTGGAAGCCTTCCCCATCAGGGTTAGCCACCTCTCCTATGTGCGCGTTTTTACTCTTGTTTACCGCGTCCATAAAGAGCTTCTTTGTTTTTTCTGAGTATTCCCAAGCCATAATGGGTCTTTTCTATATCTTTTTACTAAAGATAACAAGGGTAATTTCCGATAAGACCAGTATGACAAAAAGAATAATAATAGCGGCGATCTTAATGCTTCTTTGGGCGGCAAGAGGGCTTTTTGCACAAGGCCTGGACGGAGTTTATCAAATAGAGCTTGAGGGGATGAATAAGGAACCTATCGCAAGAGGTACCGGGTTTGGAATTAGATCTTATTATTCACAAAGCGAATATATTTTAACCAGTTTTCATTTATTGAATGCAAGATTGGTGGAAGCAGGAGCGTTAAGAGTTAAAAAAGCAAATGGCGAAATAGAGTATTTAAAAATAGCGGCATACGATGAATTAAACGACATACTTTTACTCTCAAAAAATGATGTAGCTGGCGAGTCATTTTATTTAACTTCTAAATGCGAGAACGGATTAAATGTCGCGGGATTTTACAAAGAAAGAATGCTTGTAATGGATGCAAAGAATTTCATCCCAACAGACATCTACGGGGTAAAAAAACTCCCCGTATATTTGAACAAAGGTTTTAGCGGCGCTCCGGTTTTTAACAATGGTGCCCTTGTTTGCGGGATGGTAGTTCTATCAAGTGAGATGAACGCAAATTCAGTAGCGGTGTCGTCGGTACTGCTTAATGAGTTGATAAAGAAATATGAATCCGGGGAAAGAAAATTCTATTCAGTGAGAGACGTTAAGAGAGAACTCGGTGTAGAGAATATATCTCAAAATTAGGACACCACAAAATTGAAGTGAATCTCAAAAATGTTTAACGGTCTTTGTCGTTTTTTGTCGGTTTATTTTAAATTCTTTTGCGCAACCCCTCTAAATCCCTAGATCCTTTTTTGTGGCACAAATTTTGCTAACTCTTTTTTTGTTAAAGCGCGAAAAACGGAGGGCCGTTCTAAATGGAATTAAATTTTAAAGTGTTAAAGAACGACGGGGACTACCTGAAACTTGATGTCGAGGGCATTCAAGCTGAGCTCAAAGGTATCGTGGCAAAGAGTAAGAAAATGTTAGAGGCCATAGCGTGGAGTATTATCTATTCATCCACAGCGGACGTTATTTGTATCAGCGGCGAGAGCGGTACTGGAAAAGAAATGATATTTAGAGTTATTCGCCAGGCCAGCAACAAAGGCGGTGTGATCTGCGTTAACTGCGGCGCGATGACGGATTCCCTTCTTGAAAGCGAGCTCTTTGGACATAAAAAGGGTTCGTTCACAGATGCTGTAAGTGATAGAAAAGGTGCTTTTATAGAGGCTGAAAACGGATATTTGTTTCTGGATGAAATTGGGGAAATGAGCCTTAAGGGGCAGGTGAAATTACTCCGCGCCATTGAATACAAGGAAATAAAATCTGTCGGCAGCGATGTTACAATGTATCACAAGGCAAAGGTGGTGCTGGCGACGAACAAAAATCTTTTGGAACTCATAAAGGAGAATAAATTCAGGCGGGATCTTTATTACAGGATAGAAGGCTTTACGGTCAACATTCCTCCTCTAAGAGAACGCCCCGAGGACATAGAGGCGCTCATAAAATATTTTGCGGGCTCAGACTATAAATTCTCTAAAGGCGCTATGGATGGAATAATGGCTCACACATGGCCCGGGAACGTTAGAGAACTCAAGAACGCGGTTGAAAGAGCGAAGATAAAAAGTTTATATGGCGAGAAAACAATATCGTGGGGGATGCTGGGGGTTAATAAACAGCTTGATTACGAAGAAGCGCCCAAAATGACCCTTGATGAGATGGAGCGGACCATAATAGAGGACGCTTACATGAGATCCGATTACAACATTTCTACAACGAGCAAACTGCTTGGGCTCCCCCGCTCAACGCTGTACAGCAAGCTTAAGAAACACTCTCTTATCGTGTAAAAACAGGCAGTTAAGTGTATGCAATAGATACATAGGCCTGGTATTGTTTACGGTAAAAAAAACATAAATTTAACGATTGACTACCTTTTTATTATTGTGGTATAGTGACCAACACATGGAGGACTTGATCATGAAAAAGTTTTTAGTGTTTTTGTTAATTATTCTCCCCACGCTATCTTACGCGCAGTCGCAGTCACCTACATATGTGGATTATATTGATGATGGTGGAAATGGCGTGAGGATAGAAAACGGCGCCATAACAGCGCGCGTCTTTTACAGCGAGAAATTCCAGAATCCTAATCCTCCGTACGATTATTTTCAATGGGTCGGAGTTATGTCTGTATTAGACGGGACTAATAAACAAGGCGATAGATTTGAGAAGGTTGAAACGTTCCCGCTGAATGTTGATACCGGCGGAACGACCTTTGTTAAAACACAGGAAAAGATTATGTACACGCTGTCGAAAGGCAAGGATTTGACCTGCTATATGGTCGACAATGGCCATAGCGATAATCCCGCTTTCGTGGTGGGTGAGTCTGCGTATCATTATGATGGTGGTAATGTATCGGGAAGCAGCTCACTGTATTACGCGGTTAGCCTTGAGATGTTAAAAACAGGATTTATATTCGTGAAAGGAACAACTCTTAAATTGCAAGACGACAACACGATTAGTGAAATTATCCTTTCTGGGGAAGGCAAAACAACGTCCGCAACAATAGGGCAACTTGATCCCTCTACAGGTGTGCTGTTTGCTAAGCTGGGTTCTGTTACGTTCGTAGCCGATTCAAAAGGTATAATAAAAGGAACACAGGACAAATTTTATCTAGTAATAACGTTTCCTATAGGAGACATTACTCAAATAAACCGCTTCGATTAGAATATAACCAGTTTTTTGCCTGGTATTATTTGACTAAATAGGCACCGAATGTTATTCATCTAGCGCTATGGGAATGCTACAATCAGTACTATCTCAGATAGGCATAGACAGGACATTTTTCTACCAACTTTTCCTTGTAATATGCGTTTATTTTGTCCTCTCAAAATTTTTATTCAGGCCAATTTTAAAAATAATGTTGATCAGAAGGGACAAGACGGAAGGATTAAAAAAAAACGCGAATAGCATCCTTTTGGAAAGCGACAGGCTAAAGAACGAGTACGACGCTGTTTGGTCTGGATATGTCAAACAGGCTAATTCCGAGAAACAAAAAATATACGCCGAAGCGAATAAAAAAGTATCGGATATCATAAAAGACAGCGAACAGAAGTCCTCGGTGTACATTGAAGGCGGCAGAGAACAGATACAACAGGACGTTCTCGCTGTACAAAAACAACTCGGCGCATATTCAGACGAAATAAAAAGTCGTATAAAAGTAAAATTGGCGGGCAACTGACATGACCTTAATTTTTATGCTTATAAACTTTGTTGTTTTTGCCGCCGTACTTTTTGTTGTGTTAAGAAAACCGATCAAGAAAAGCCTGACCAAAAGAAAAGAATCTTTTATTGAAGAAAGCAAAGAGGCCGAAAGCGCTTTTTCCGAGGCCAACAAGAAATTGAACGAGCTCAAATTGAAACTTAAGAACGCTGAAACGGACGGCAAGGTCTTTATAAAACAGGCGATAGATTCGGCCAAGAACACTTCCGATAACATGGCGAAAGAAGCAAAACGTTACTCCGAGTATCTGCTGGAAGAATCCAAAAGGGTTGTTGAAGCGGAAAAACGTTCCGCGAACCAAAGGATAAAAGGCGATTTTGTTTCTTCCCTTATGGGAGATTTAAAAACCGATTTTCTCGCGAGCGCTGACACAGACACCATGAAAAAATACGTCGACGGAGCCCGCACACAATGAGCAAATACTCGAATTTTAGCTCCAAAGTTTCTGTCGTGTACGCAAGAGCGTTGTTTGAGATATCAGGCGTCTCGCTTCGCGACGACTTTAATAAAGTATCCGAGATGTTTAGATCGGACAACATGTTCTCTTATAAAAAAATGGATTCACCCCTTATAGATAAAGAGGACAAGAAACGCATCATAGAAAGTTCACTAAGAGAAAAATGCCCGGATGTGTTTGTTGAGTTCCTGCTCCTTCTTGTAGATAAAAGAAGGTTCCACAATGTGTTCGAGATACTCGATATCTACTCATATCTTTGTGACGAGAGCGACGGGGTCATAAGCGGGGACATCAGAGTACCGGTCGTGCCGGACGAGAAAGTATCGTCGACGATCAAGGATATCATATCCAAAGTGACCGGCAAAAAAGTCAAACCTACTTTTGTGGCGGATAAAAATATCCTGGCGGGATTTTCCACTATCATAGGGCTGTATTATATAGACTATTCTTTGTCCGGACATTTGGAACAATTAGAAAACGAAATTAATAGGAGCTAAAGCATGGAACAATTAAGAGCAGAAGAAATAAGTAAGGTCATTCGTCAGGAGATAGAAAAGTTCAGTAAAAAACTTGATGTCTCCGAGGCCGGCATAGTTCTTAACGTCGGCGACGGTGTCGCAAAGGTCTATGGGCTCGATAACGCCATGACGGGGGAACTCGTTAAATTCAGTGAAGAAACCTACGGCATGATACTGAACCTTGAAGAAAGCAGCGTAGGCGTTGTTATATTCGGCGAGAATAACGCCGTAAAAGAGGGCGACGTTGTAAAAAGAACGGGGCGTATCATTGAAGTTCCTGTGGGAAAAGAGCTCCTTGGAAGAGTTGTTGACCCTTTGGGATTTCCTATCGACGGGTGCGGAACGATTAACGCCAAAGAACACAGAAAAATAGAAGTAAAGGCTCCGGGAATAATTTATCGTCAACCGGTGCATGAACCAATTCAAACAGGGATAAAAGCGATTGATTCCATGATCCCGATAGGAAGAGGGCAGCGCGAACTTATAATTGGCGATAGGAAAACAGGAAAAACTGCTATCGCTATTGACACGATAATAAACCAGAAAGGGCAGGGCGTTTATTGTATCTACGTCGCTATAGGACAAAAGCAATCAACAGTCGCGACAGTTGTTGATAAATTAAAAGCGCACGGCGCGATGGAATATACAACAGTGGTAAGTGCGACAGCGTCTCAAGCCGCTCCATTACAATATCTTGCTCCATATTCAGGCTGCACGATGGGCGAGTATTACAGGGACAACGGAATGCACGCACTGGTGGTTTACGACGATCTGACAAAACAGGCGCAATCATATAGACAACTCTCGCTGCTTTTGAGGCGCCCTCCGGGGCGCGAGGCTTTCCCGGGCGACATTTTCTACTGCCACTCAAGGCTTCTTGAAAGAGCGGCAAAGATGAGTAAAGAAAAAGGCGGCGGAAGTCTAACGGCGCTCCCCATAATAGAAACTCAAGCGGGAGACGTTTCTGCGTACATTCCGACGAACGTTATATCCATCACCGACGGACAAATATATCTTGAAGCCGATCTTTTTAACGCTGGACAAAAACCGGCGGTCAACCCGGGGATATCGGTGTCGAGAGTCGGTGGTAACGCGCAGATAAAAGCGATGAAGCAGGTAGCGGGACTTTTGCGTCTTACTCTCGCGCAATATAGAGAGCTTGCCGCGTTCTCACAATTTGGTTCGGATCTTGATAAATCCACCAAGAAACAGTTGGACAGAGGCGCTAGATTGATGGCGATATTAAAGCAGAAGCAGTACGAACCCGTCGCTGTGGAAAGACAGATCCTTATAATCTACGCGACGAGCGGCGGCCACCTTGACACATGCCCGATAGACAAGGTGCAGGATTTTGAAAATGAGCTCAATAGTTTTATCGATACAAAGTATCCAAAACTGCTCGCGGAGATACGTGAAAAGAAGATACTGAACGACGAACTAAAATCGAAAATAGACTCTGCCGTGGAGGAGTTCGCAAGTAAATGGCTTCGCTGAAAGACCTTAAAAAAAGACTGCAGACCGTTAAAAGCACGCGTCAGATAACGAAAGCCATGAAAATGGTGGCTGCGGCAAAGTTAAGAAAAAGCCAAGAGGCTCTTTTGGCGCTACGGCCTTACGCCTATAAAATAGCGGCGATAATTAATGCGTTAAAAGAAAGAGGAGAAGGGTTCGAACATCCTCTATTAAGAAAACGTGATACCAAGAAAACCCGTGTGCTTATAATCTCGTCGGACAGAGGCCTTTGCGGATCTTACAACAGTAACATTATAAAAAAAGCGGAAAGCTATCTTAGGGAGAGCGGACTTACCGGTGAAAATTGCGTTCTGGATTTTGTCGGCAGAAAAGCGTACGACTATTTCAAGAGAAGGTATTCAAATATCGGCGACAACCACAAGCTCGACGTTAACCCGACGTACAAAGACGTCTCTCACATAAGTGATTCGTTAATAAGCAGCTACATAGAGGGTGATTTTGATTCACTCGTAGTCGTCTACAACGAGTTTAAATCAGCAATGACCCAAAAGCTTACAGTGGAACCGATGTTTCCCATAATCCCGTCGAGGAACGACGAGTTGTCTAATGTCGATGCGTATGTTTATGAACCGGGAAAGAACGAGATAATAACGGAACTTCTACCAAAGTACGTAAAGGTGGAAGTTTTTAGGATGTTGCTTGAAAGTTTGACAAGCGAGCATGGCGCGAGAATGACCGCAATGGAGAACGCCACAAAGAACTCTGAAGAGATGATGAAAAGGCTTTCTCTCATGTATAACAGACAGCGCCAGACCGCGATCACAACGGAGCTGATGGAAATAGTCGGCGGCAAAGAAGCGCTTGAGAATGGATAGTTACAAAGATAATTGGAGGGAACAATGGCTCAAATGAAAGAAAATCTGGCAAGCGGAAAAGTAAAACAGGTGATCGGTCCCGTCGTGGACGTTGTTTTTCCATCTGGAAAAATACCTGAAATTTACGCCGCGTTAAAGGTCACAAATAAAGCCATATCGGACAAGGAATGGAACCTTGTGCTTGAAGTAGCGCAACATCTTGGCGACAACACCGTAAGGGCGATCGCGATGGATTCCACCGACGGACTTGTAAGAGGAGAGCCCGTGCTCGACACCAACGACGTTATAAAAGTTCCTGTCGGCAAAGAAGTTCTTGGCCGTCTTATCAACGTTATAGGCGATCCTATCGACGAGATGGGTGAGATAAAAGTAAAAAAATATTATCCGATACACAGAAAACCTCCAACGTTCCAGGAACAAAGCGTTAAGATAGAGATGCTTCATACAGGCATAAAGGTCGTGGACCTTCTTGAGCCTTACAAAAAAGGAGGAAAAGTCGGTCTATTCGGCGGTGCCGGCGTCGGGAAAACTGTCGTCATAATGGAGCTTATACATAATATCGCGACCGAACACGGAGGCTATTCAGTGTTCGGCGGCGTTGGTGAAAGAACAAGAGAGGGGAATGATCTGTGGCTTGAAATGAAACAATCGGGCGTTATAAATAAAACGGCCCTGGTCTACGGACAGATGAACGAACCACCGGGAGCAAGAGCAAGAGTTGGGCTTTCCGCCCTCGCTGTAGCTGAATATTTCAGGGACGAAGGAGAACAGGATGTTCTTTTATTTATAGATAACATATTTAGATTTACTCAGGCGGGCTCTGAAGTTTCGGCACTCTTGGGAAGAATTCCCTCCGCGGTCGGATATCAACCCACGCTTGGAACAGAGATGGGAGAACTTCAGGAAAGAATTACGTCCACGAACAAAGGCTCGATAACATCCATTCAGGCGATATATGTTCCCGCGGACGACTACACTGACCCAGCGCCTGCCACAACATTCGCGCACCTTGATGCCACCACTGAACTTTCTCGCGCGATATCGGAACTTGGAATTTACCCCGCTGTTGACCCTCTCACATCAAGCTCAACTATTTTGGCCCCGGAATTTGTTGGAGAAGAACACTATAATGTCGCGCAGGTGGTAAAGAAAATATTGCAGCGTTATAAAGATCTTCAGGACATTATCGCGATCCTTGGGATGGATGAGCTCAGTGACGAGGATAAAGTAACGGTTAATAGGGCGCGAAGACTTCAAAGGTTTTTATCTCAACCGTTCTTTGTCGCGGAACAGTTTAACGGTATCCCGGGGAGATATGTAAAACTTGAAGATACCATAAAAGGGTTTAGAGAGAT
>JAZDEK010000040.1:0-4649 GCA_043808895.1 Pseudomonadota bacterium | reverse complement strand
AATTTTGGTATCATCTCTTCGCTTTTTGATTTTTCATATTCTTTTACGGCTTTATCAAAATATTCTGTCGCAAGGTCAAATTTGTAGATCTTAAGATAACAATTTCCCATCCCAAGGAACACATCGAACCTTTCCTCTTTGGATGAGGCGTAATCCAGGGCTTTTATATAATATTTAAGCGCCTGCTCCTGCTCGTTGAGTTTCGCAAAACCTATCCACGCCATTTTATTTAAGAGCGTGAACTTTCTTTTTGAGCCAAGATCCATAAGATCGATGCATAGTTTAAATATCCGCTGCGCCTTTTTGTAATCACCCGTTTGATAATACATTTCTCCCAGCATGTAGAGGGATTCTTTTCCTGTGTTGCTTTTAGGCGCTGTGGCAATTGCTTTTTTAAAAGAGTCTATGGACTTACTTACCTCGCCCTCGGCTTTGTAGCGCATGGCTTCGTCGTAGTATCTATCCTCGGGGCTGAACCCGCACGAGAAAACAAGAAAGAGCGCCGACAGTACAAAAATAATACTTTTAATCCGTGCTCCATTCATTCGTTTTTTGCGCACCCTTTTTATTCATCTATCTTTTCTATCTTTGTGTCGTCGTTAATTATTTTTGCGACACCGACTATCTTTTCCTTGTTGGACAAGTTCATGATCCTAACGCCCTGGGTGTTCCTTCCGATAACACTGATGTCTTTTACGTTGATCCTTATAGTCTGACCACCGTCGCTGACAAGCATTAGTCCATCATCCTCTTTAACCATGAGGAGTGTTGAGATGAGCCCGACTTTTTCGCCTGTCTTTCCGGCGATAACACCTTTTCCGCCACGGCTCTGTATTCTGAATTCAGAGATCTCTGTTCTCTTTCCGTAGCCGTTGTCAAAGACGGTCATTATCGTATGCTTTGGATCGTTAAGATCTGCTATAACTTCCATCCCGACAACTTTATCCCCGTCGGTTAATCTAACGCCTCTTACCCCGCGGGCAGTACGTCCGACTTGTGAGACATCGGCCTCGTTAAAGCAAATGCTCATTCCTTGCTTGGTCCCTACAAGGATGTGGTTGCCTTCGGATACAAGGTGCACGGCCTCTATAACATCGCCTTCGTCGGTGCTCACTGCGATTATCCCGGACGATTTAGGTCTTGAGAAATTCATTAGAGATGTTTTCTTTATTACGCCTTTCTCTGAGATCATTATGATGTTCTTTGATTCTGTAAACTCTTTTACCGGCAGCATGGCGACTATTTTTTCGCCTTCTTGAAGATTTAAAAGATTGGCGATGTGTTTTCCCTTCGCATCTTTTGCCGCCGACGGGATCTGATATATTTTGAGCCAGTAACATTTTCCCTTGTCGGAGAAGCAAAGGATGTAGTCGTGCGTAGAACCTGCGAACGCGTTTGCGACTATGTCGTCCTCTTTCAGGGCTTGCCCTTTAACGCCCTTTCCGCCTCGACGCTGTTCCCTAAACATCTCGATGGACATTCTTTTTACATATCCGGATGAAGTCGTTATAACCACAACATCTTCCTGTGTGATAAGGTCTTCGTCCTCAAAGTCGATAGCGCTCCCCACGATCTCTGTTTTTCTAACATCTCCGTACATCTGGTCCATTTCCAAAAGCTCTGTCCTTATTATTCCTGTTATTTTTTTATCGTCGTTAAGTATACTTTTTAATTCAGTGACCTTGGAGAGTATCTCCTGATACTCTGCGATTATTTTGTCGCGCTCAAGGCCTGTTAGTCTTTGGAGCCTTAATTCAAGTATCGCCTGCGACTGAATTTCTGAAAGGCTGAATTTTTTCATGAGCCCGAGTTTTGCGTCATTCGGGTTTGGGGCCGCTTTTATAAGAGCCACCACAGCGTCTATATTCTCGACCGCCATTTTTAAGCCCAGCAATATGTGCGCCCTTTCTTCCGCTTTTTTCAAAAGATATACTGTACGTTTTGTAACGACCTCACGTCTAAAATCAAGAAAGAGCCCAAGATACTGCTTAAGTGTTAAAACTTTGGGTTGGTTGTTCTCGATACCGAGCATTGTTATCCCAAAAGTAGATTGCATCGCAGTGTATTTATAGAGCTGGTTCAGCACAACGCTTCCCTGGAAACCTCTTTTTACATCGACAACAACTCTTATCCCCACACGTGATGACTCGTCCTTTATGTCCGATATCCCCTCTATTTTTTTGTCTCTTACAAGTTCCGCTATCTTTTCTATCAGGCGTGCTTTGTTGACTTGATATGGTATCTCGGTAACGATAACCCTTTCGCCGCCCTTTTTGGTTTCTTCAACTTCTGCTCTAGCCCTCATGCGTATAATGCCTTTGCCTGTGGAGTAAGCTTCGGCTATGCCGTTAACGCCGTAAATTAATCCCCTCGTCGGAAAATCGGGGCCCGGGATTATTTGCATAAGTTCCTGGATCGTTACATCCGGATTATCTATTACAGCGAACAACCCCTTAATTACTTCTGAAAGATTGTGTGGCGGAACACTTGTTGCCATTCCTACCGCGATACCGCTTGTGCCGTTCACAAGATAGTTCGGTATTTTTGTTGGCAGCAGCTTTGGCTCCGTTAATGTTCCATCGTAGTTTGGAGCAAATTCAACAGTCTCTTTATCAAGGTCGTTTAAAAAATCGTCCGATACTTTGGCAAGCCGTATCTCGGTATAACGCATTGCCGCGGGAGAATCTCCGTCGACGGAACCAAAGTTGCCCTGCCCGTCCACCAACATGTAGCGCATGGAAAAATCCTGTGCCATTCTAACTATGGTGTCATATACAGCTGTATCGCCGTGCGGATGGTATTTACCTATAACGTCACCGACCACCCTTGCGGATTTCTTGTACGGTTTGTCGTGATAGTTATTAAGTTCGTGCATCGCGTAAAGCGCGCGCCTATGCACGGGCTTTAATCCGTCCCTGAAATCCGGAAGTGCTCTACCAACAATTACGCTCATCGCGTAATCAAGGTACGCTCCCTTCATTTCTTCTTCGATGTTTATTATCGTGTGGTCCATAAAATATCTTCCTCGTTTTTATATATCGAGATTCCTGACCCTAAGCGCGTTATCCTCTATAAAAAGACGTCTCGGTTCAACAGCATCGCCCATAAGGATGGTAAATATCCTGTCCGCTTCCAGAGCATCGTCGACGTTAACCCTTAAGAGGACTCTATGCTCCGGCGACATGGTTGTTTCCCAAAGTTGTTCAGGGTTCATTTCTCCAAGACCTTTATACCTCTGTATGGAGTATCCTTTTTTGCCTTCTTCCATGATGAACAGCACAAGCTCGTCCAGTGAGTTCAACATTTTCATCCCACCGTCGGACGTTTCAAGTTTATATGGAAGATCTCCAAGTTTTTTCACGTCCACCGCCAGAGAGCACAGCTCCTCATATTCAGTGAGGCTGTAAACATCTTTTGTTATAGTGGTCGTAATTGGTTTTTCGTTCGTCCTCTTTGTTGTTATAACCGCCCCGTATCCACCGTTATGTTTATCCTCTTCAAGTTCGTAAGACGCGGCATCCACGTTGGGATGCTTTTCTCTTATGTGCGCGGTGAGCTCCCTTAAATACTTATCGGCTTTGTTCTTGTCCGAAAGCCACGACGGGTTGTTCCCCCACTCAAGGACCATGTGCCTTACAACGTCGATATCCCTTCTTTTCCTGGTAAAAGGATGAATGATGCGGTTAAACCTCATTACATTATTTATAAATGCCCTCATGTCGGCTTTATGAACGCCGTTATCCGAATGGACCGCTTTAATGCTTTCGCACGCGGCGTTAAAAAGGATATTATTTAGTTCCTGTTCGTCTTTAAGATACCAGTGCTCTTTTCCTTTCTTGATCCTGTACAACGGTGGCTGGGCTATGTAGATATTCCCACCGTCCACAAGCTGCCTCATCTGTCTAAAGAAGAAAGTTAAAAGCAGTGTTCTTATATGAGAACCGTCCACGTCGGCGTCGGTCATAATTATTATTTTGTTGTACCTGAGTTTGGCTATATCAAATTCTTCCTCGCCTATGCTCGTCCCTATCGCGGTTATTAAATATCTTATTTCGTCGGAACTTAACATTTTGTCGTAACGCGCTTTTTCTACGTTAAGTATTTTTCCTTTAAGTGGAAGAACCGCTTGAATGCGTCTGTCCCTTCCCTGTTTTGCAGAACCACCTGCCGAATCTCCCTCGACGATAAAAAGCTCGCACTCCTCAGGGTTTGTTGATTGGCAGTCCGCCATTTTTCCGGGCAACCCTCCTATATCTAGCGGAGTTTTTCTTCTTGTAAGTTCTTTTGCTTTTCTTGCGGCAATTCTCGCTCTTGCTCCTTCGGCGGCTTTGGAACAAATTATCTTGGCAGCTGTTGGGTTCTCCTCAAAGAACTGATAAAGAAATTCGTTTACAACGCCCTCGACAATTCCCTTAAGCTCGGAGTTACCAAGTTTTGTTTTTGTCTGTCCCTCAAATTGAGGCTGCGGAACTTTAACACTTATAACGACCGCAAGGCCTTCGCGGATATCTTCGCCGAGAAGACTTTCTTTAAGTCCGGCGAGCATATTGCTTTTTGCAGCGTACAAATTGATCGTCCTTGTAAGTGCCGCCTTAAGTCCGGAAAGATGCGTTCCGCCCTCGATGGTGTTTATGTTGTTGCAGAACGTA
>JAZDEK010000039.1:0-4369 GCA_043808895.1 Pseudomonadota bacterium | reverse complement strand
TGTATGTACGACCTGCGGACACAGGATCAAATATGCCCGCGGCGTTTACAAAAACTACGAATACTACACAAAGATATAATGGATTTTCCTTTCTCGGATGAATTTAAGGACGAGGTCAAACAGTACAACCTTAAGTACAGGTGCTCGGACTGTGTGCATTTTGATGAGCCGCGGTTAAAATGCTCTTTTGATTACCCGTCCGACCAGCATTATCATTTTTATATTTTGGACTACGGCGACAAACACACACCGAGATTCTCTTTCTGCAAACATTTTGAGATAGAATAACGCGCGACTAGTTCTTAAAACAAATATTAACAACATCCTTCATTTCTTTTACGAAATAAAATTTGAGTTGTTTTCTTATTTTTTCGGGCATGTCTTTGAGGGCTTTTTTGTTCTCTTCAGGAAGTATTATGCGCTTTACGCCGGCTCTTACAGCGGCGATAAGCTTTTCCTTTATTCCACCCACTGGGAGTACCTTTCCGACTATGCTTAATTCGCCGGTCATAGCAAGATCGCTTGGCATTTTTTTGCCCAGAGCAAGACTAATAAGAGAAATACACATTGTTATTCCCGCCGATGGGCCGTCTTTTGGGATAGCGCCGCCCGGAATATGCAGATGCACTTCGTTATCTCCAAAGAATTTAACTTTATCTTTTTTATTTAACGAGACCCATTTTCTCGCGTAAGTGTAGGCTATCATCGCAGACTCTTTCATCACACCGCCTAATTGGCCTGTGTATTTAAATTCACCCTTTGACGCCTTAATTGAGTTAGATTCAACAAATAAAATATCGCCGCCGTAGGCAGTCCACGCAAGACCTGTTGCAACACCTGGCACATCAATTCTACGTTTATTCTCGTCGGTGAAGTGCGGCGCGCCAAGATATTTTTCAACATTATCATCCGTGAATTTTATCGCGCCATTACGTTTTCCCTCGGTAATCCCAACCGCGACCTTTCTCATAAGACTTGATATTTGTTTTTCCAATAACCTTATCCCCGGATCGCGAGCGTACTTATTTATAATGCTGCGAACGATGTTCTTTGGAAGACTGAATTGATCTTCTTTAAGCCCGTGCTTTTTTAAAAGTTTGGGTATCAAATATTTCTCAGCGATAGTGAGTTTTTCGTCCATTATATAGCCGGGAAATTCTATGAGTTCCATCCTGTCATACAGCGCCGGAGGGATAGTATCGTTAACGTTCCCTGTACATATGAAAAGAACCTGCGAAAGATCAAAACCAACATCTATATAATGATCTACAAAATTAAAGTTCTGTTCAGGGTCTAAAACTTCCAAGAGCGCCGCCGCAGGGTCGCCTTGGAAACTGATCCCAAGTTTATCTACTTCGTCCAACATGATAACAGGATTTTTTGTAGTAACCCTTTTCATCCCCTGCATAATTTTACCCGGCATTGAGCCGATATAAGTTCGCCTGTGACCTTTTATCTCAGCCTCATCCCTCATTCCGCCGAGGCTGAAACGATAGAATTTTCTTCCCATGGCTTCGGCTATTGCCATACCCAAAGATGTTTTTCCGGTCCCGGGAGGCCCCAAAAATAAAAGTATGTTCCCTTCGTATTTATCGTTCAATCTTCGTACAGCCAGGTATTCAAGTATCCTATCCTTTACCTTTTCAAGTCCATAGTGATATTTATCCAAGACCGTACGTGCCTGTTTTATATCAAGTTGATCAGTACTCATTGTTTTCCAAGGCAGGCTCACCAACCAATCTATATAATTTCTTGTCACGGAATATTCAGGCGACACTTCCGGTATCATCGCGAGTTTTTCTAATTCTTCTTTTACGACTTTAGAGCCTTCATCGCTGATACCGCTTTTTTCGAATTTCTCTTTAAGTTTATTTATATCAATCGTTTTTTCGTCCTGCTCGTAACCAAGTTCTTTCTTTATGACCTTCAACTGTTCCTTCAAAAAATACTCGCGTTGCATAGACGAAATTTTACTGTTCACTTCTTTTGTGATCTTTGTTTGGAGCTCGCTTACTTCCTGCTCTTTTCTAAGATGCCCCAAAAGCAACCTGAACCTTTCTTTTACGTCCAGGATCTCAAGATAACTCTGAGAGACTTCCGAAGGGACAGCAAGCGTGAACATGACAAGGTCTGCCATCATCCCAAGGGTCGGAACGTTTATCATCGCAAGACGCAGCTCGTCGCTGAACAATGGGCTTGTCTGTGACAGCGATTTTATTATCGTCCTCACGGAGCGCGACAAGGCGTCCATCTCTATGTCTTTCACGACTATGTCTTCCAAATACTCGACTTTTGAAATTACGAACGGAGTATCTTTTATGAACTGCGTGACCTTGAACCTTTTTATTCCCTGAAGAAGAACACTGGTGCCCCCGTCAGACATGTTTATCTTTTTAAGGACTCTGGCCGTAACGCCCACGGAATGAAGGTCCTGAATGCTTGGATTTTTTTTCTTATTATTCTTTGTCATTAAAAGAGCGATATGCCCAGTCTGGCTCATCGCTATTTCCACAGCCTTGATGAGTGGACCAGACGGAAGTATTATTGGAGCAACAAGCCCCGGGAACACGGGCGCGTTATTAAGATGTATAACGGGAAGCGTTATCGGCAGTATCGTGTCCGCTTGCGCCAGTATCCTTTCGTTATCGATAAACATTGAACTTGCCACCCCGCCCTACACTTATATAATGTCAAACATGCTTAACTTTATTATCGCTATTTTATTATCCCATTCCGTTGGAAATTCAAGTTCTTGTTTTGATAAGGTGCCCTTGAACCTCAAACTCTCAAAAAACACGCTATATACCTATCAGAACAGCCTTTCTGTGACCCGCTGGGTAAAAGGGAACGAAACCAACGCCGTTCACGAAACGAATAATTTCACGACAGCAATGACCCCCGTCTCAAAAGATGAAAAGGGATTCTTCGTTTATGAGGTAGTGACCAAAGCCGATTCCACAAATCTCTTCTACCTTATAGGAAAAAGCCCGGCCAGGCTACCCGACAGACAATTCTATCCGTTCTTCCCCATCGGGTTATGGGAAGAATCAAAGGACCAGAACCCCTCACCGATAAAGTACGCCAACTGCGGACAGATCTTTAAAACAGCCGAGAAACTTGTATCCAGCGACGGCAAATTAAAAATAGATAAAAGTACTATAAACAAGATCCACGACGTGTCCGACAAAAGGATACAGCTTGAGTCAAGGCGCACCATAACGCTGAAGGGCGAAATGGACGGACAAGGCACAGAGGAAACAACAACATACCTGGTGGATGGCACCGCCGAGGTCGCAAATGAGAAAACTGTTTTCAGGTACGAATATAGAATAGGCTACGGCGACACACGCCGCACGGAAATTATGACGGGCGAATACACCAAAAAACTTGTCAAAAGATCATCTTATAAAAAACCCGGTATGTATTTTCCTGAACTCACTCTGCCTAAAGACACCATAGGATACTTCACAAATAAGAACGGGCTTTTTATTCCTGTGAAACTGAACAACTCTTTGTCTGTAAAAGTATATCTTGAACCCACAAGTCCCGTTTCATATGTAGACTACAGCTTCTATATCGAGAACTTTAAAGGCACTCCAAAAGATTATTTTTATCCGATAGAAAAGCTTGAAGTAGGAAAGAACACCGTTATAAATCCACCCTTTGGAGTGATCGACACCGAGCAGGAATTTGGGACTTCGGAATATAAAATACCGGGAAAGATGGGCGCTGATATTGTATCAAAAGGCGCTATACAGATAAACGAAAAAAAACGCACAGTGTCTTTCTACGAGCCTGAGAAAAAGGATGAGCTAAAAGAGGACGGGATAGAGTTTGACCTCATAGACGACATGGCTGTGTTCGATCTTACAGTTAACGGAACCACCGCAAAAGCCGTTATATCTTTTGACTCGGAAGAGCCTGAGATATCCTTGAAGCTCAAAAAAGATCTTGCCCTTAAAACAAGAAAGATCGCTTTATCCGAAAAGGACCCGAACGAGAACTATATTGAAAAGACCGACATCATCATTTCCCCGCCGAATAAAACCTACATAAAAACAGAGGCTGTGGTAAAAGATTTCGGCCCTGCGCCCTACGACATAAAACTCGGCAGGAACTACATCAAGAACAAAACCCTCACAGTAGACTACAGGAACAAGTGGCTACTTATTAAATAATCACAGTTGTCTATTATCTGTACAACATAAAAAAACACTAAATCCCACAACTTGTTGTTTTTATTGAGGTTGCCTTAATGGAATAGAATTTGCATCATTACACTGAGAACGGTTCTGTTGGTTTGTTTAGGAGGACTTTAAATATGAGAAAAATTTTGTCACTAACTGGGCATATTACTGGACTGCGCATC
>JAZDEK010000038.1:0-3586 GCA_043808895.1 Pseudomonadota bacterium | reverse complement strand
ATAAATCTAATTGCTATGCCGCTTTATCGTCGTTTTCTGCCTGTCCATCGCCGTAGTTCGAGATAAAGGAGACGTCGGTCGCGTATATCTCGTAGTGCTTTTGTTTCTTGTCGTCCTTTTCGCTCGTGCTAGTGCGAATCTTTCCTTCAACTAAAACCATACTGCCTTTACGCAGCATTTTTTCGCAGGCCTCGGCTGTTTTTCCCCACGCTGTGATCTTGTGCCAATCAGTGCGTTTTGTTTTCTCGCCGCTCTTGTCCTTAAAGTACTCGTTGGTGGCGATGTTAAAACTCGTCACTCTTTTTCCGGTAGGTGTGCTGCCAGCTTTTGGGTCAGCGCCCAAATGTCCAATTAGGACCACTTTGTTCATTCCGTTCATGTTTCCTCCTGTGTGGGTTTAAATTTAAACCCGTGGAGTTATACATGCCGGAACGGCACCACCCCAAAACCCGCGTGAATTCGTTTTGATCGTTCTAAAAAATGCTCGATATGCCGATAAAGAACTGTCCCTTTTCGTAACCCGTACCTTTATATAACCCTATCCTCAGTGTGACAGGGATGTAATATAATATGTAAGAGTCGGTGCGAAGCTCAAATCCGTATGAGTGGTAGTCATATTTAAAGTCTTTCCCCATAAATCCGTTATCCGTTATTATAGCGCCGTGTATTTTTGTCAAGAACAGCGGGAATAGTCCATGCCCGCCGTTTATGGTCCATATCGGGAAGCGATACTCTATATTCGATACAGCGATGGAGTAGGTGGCAAAGTAGCTTACCGGATATCCGCGCATTAAGAATCTTTTTGAACCGAATATGAACGCGCTGTACTCGCCGCCGGCGATAAAGAACATGCTTTGGTCGCCGTAGGTGTATCCGATGTCGTTATTGAACGCCAAAACATGGTGCGAGCCCCAGCCCAGAGGAATAAAAAATCTTATGTTGGAGTCTATTTGATACGAGTGATAGGTCGACCCCATAGATTTTGGATAGATGCTATATTTTGCGTATCCTGCTGCTCCACGTTCTCCGCTGCTTATCGTTGAAGGCGTGGATGCTGTTTCGTCAAAGCCCACTCCGCCGTAAAAACCATAACGTTTTGTTCTGCGTGATTCAAAATCCAACATTCTGTAGTAGTAAGATACTCCGCTCAACACAGACCACGATGTGTTTATAGGTACAGCGACGTTAATATTTGATATGAAATCCTGGATGGTCTCGTTCTGGCTGTAGTACAGGTTTTCCGTATAGGCCGAAATGTTAAATATCGGATAAAAAGATTGATTCGTGTATGAAACTCCGACCGAAGGAGTGCTAACTCTTGAATCGTACGCGGCGGCTATTGAGTATTGATGCCTGAACAGCGCGTCAGCCCCGTAGATCATTGCGCCGGCGTTAAATCCTCCTTCTACAAAAACAAACGCCGGTAACCAAAACTTTGGGACAAGGGTCTTGAACGGAGAGTAATCTTTGTTCTCGGTCTCAGAGCTCAATTTGAATTCAGGGACTTCTTTTATAGGTAAATTGTGCGCCGCGACCATGGCCGCGGTGTTCTTTTGCGCCGCATCGGCTACTGCACCTGCTGCCGTCCCTATTTTAGATGTTGAAATTTTTCCGAGCCTAAACCCGTCCGAGGTGTAATAAGTAATGTAGTAACTGTTGTCGTCTATATTATCAACGTCGAACGCGCCTGAAATAAAATTCGTAAGCCGTTCTGTTTTGTTCGTGGAAAGGTCGACCCTGTAAAGGTTTGGCACAGCGTCTTTATCGTCGATGATGGTCAAAGTGTTCGCGCGCGCTGTAAAGTCCTTTATATTGCTTTCGGGCTTTGTTGAATAAACTTCGGTTCTCTTTCCGTCGGCAGACAGCTTTATTATCTTTTCAGGCTGGTCTATTTTCTTTTCTATAAAATAAACTTCGTAGCCGTTACCGATCTTTTTGCACACGGGTTTTGATATCCTTGTCAAAAGCTCCGTTGTGTACAGGGTTTTAAGCGTCTTTATGTGATTATGCCCCGTGATGTCCTCTATGTTTATGGTGCTTATGCCTGTCTGTTCCCGTATCGTGCAAAGTTCGTTCTCGTTTATAACGTCGGCGTAAAGCACACGTTTGCTGCCTCGGAGCGTCCAATAAGACTTCTTTTCTATGTCGTACGTTATTAGTTCGTAATAATTTGTTCCAACACGTTGCGATAGGTCGTTAAAAATAATTTTGCTCGGAGTAAGCCATTTTATAAAAGAGGTACTATCGGTTTCCACAGCGTGGACTTTCTTATACCCGGCGCCTATGTCCGCTATTACGATACGCTCTTTGGCATTGCCGCTCATGTTATGGTACGCCAAATATTTTCCGTCCGGAGACAGACTCGGTATGCTGTCCATAAAATCGTGCGAAGTCTCGTCAGGCAGTTTTTCTATTTCAGTTACGGGAGCCTTTTTTATGTTATTTATCCATTCAGAATAGAAATCCCTTTTTTGTTCTAGCGCGTCTTCCCATAACTCTGGAATTTCTTTGCCCGTCATTTCATAAAAAGAGTAACTTGGATAGTACGGCACTACACCGGCGTTGTGTTTTGAAATTTTTCCGGGCGTCTTCAGCCCGTATTTTCTTGCCACGTGCTCAAACAGCAAAAATCCATATAGATAGGGGCGGTTCCCAAGGGGCCACTCGTCTATCATATACGGCGCCTGCGATAATTTATAAAGACTGTCTGTGTTCAATGTTTTTTCGTACTCGGTGGTCCTTAACATCGTATGCAAGAAAGTTGATCGTCCTCGCCCACGTTTTCCCATGTTGGTCTCTTCGAACACGGTGTAACCTTCTATAATGTTCAGCGGCGACATTCCATTAACGCTTATAACGGTCCCAAATATCCCTCTCAATATTCTGCTATAACCTCTGGTGGTGGAAAGGTTTATTATGTGAGTGAGCTCGTGAAAGCAAGTGTCCTTTAACCAGTCGTCGTACTCAGCTATAGGAGTATGCGCGAGCGGCGGCACCGCGTATATATATATGATATTTTGAGGGATGGGCGTTGCAAAACCGTTATGTGCGTCAGTGTTGTCTATTATAATTATCTGTATCCTTAAATAAGGCGTTGAGTTCAAGTCCTCTGTCAGCCTTTGGAAACCTTCTTCAAGATACACGGCTGTTTTCTGCGCGATCTTTTCCATGTTCTTGGGAATAAAGAAATCCTCGTCCGATCGCGCGGGGTAATGTATATCAAAATGTTCTGTTACTATGGTCTTAAAGTCGCTGTATTTGTATGGAACAGGCGTCGTCATGGTGTAGGACTGCGAGTAAACGCCCGAAACAAGAAGGATATATAAGATGAACCCCATAACAAATACTATAACATTGCGCTTACAATAAATCTATGGTTAGTATAAAACAATTTTAAGAGGCTGTTATGAATTTTAAGGATTTAACATTGAGTGAGCTTACAGCCGTTCTGCACTCGCAGGGCAAGGCCGCATACACTGCGAAAAATATATTTAACTGGGTTTATAAAAAGGGAGCAGAAGATTTTGCCAAGATGAGTAACGTCTCCCGCGAACTGAGGGACTTTTTATCCTCAAAGTATTCTTTT
>JAZDEK010000037.1:0-2932 GCA_043808895.1 Pseudomonadota bacterium | reverse complement strand
CATCTTCTCTCTGGATACACTAAAAAATAAATTCTCCGAGACATAAGAGCAATCTGCGCCGTTCGCGACAAGGTCAGCCGCGACACTTAATGTATGCGGCGTGGTGGACGCGTAACGCATGCCCCCCGTGTCGTCGTAAAGCGCGGCCAATAGAGATGTCGCAGTATCAAGCGGGATCTTGTTTTGTTTTAATCTTGATAAAAGTTCTTTAACAACATCATAAACCTTTTCAGCCGTACACGAAGATTTCGCGTCCACAAAGTTTATGTCGCCGAAAAGATCGTTCGAGACATGGTGGTCTATATTTATCAGCGTTTTATACGATTCAAGTTCTTTAATGAATTTTCCGGAGCGTTTTTTATCCCCGCAATCCAGCATAATAAGCAGATCAAGATCTCTTCCGGCTAGTTTTTTGTCGTCGCTTGTCACGGTTTCCCAGCCCTTCATGAACCTGAGCTTCATAGGTATTACGTCGGGTGAATACATAAAGATATTTTTCTTCATGAGCTTAAGGACATCATTCAGCGCCAGCATGCTGCCTACAGCGTCGCCGTCTGGGGATTCATGTATTGTAATAAGTATGTTTTCTGCCGCTTGTATGGAGTCCGCTATTTTGGAAACGAGTTTCTGGTCATCTCCCTTCATTCTTGACACCCCTTAGCGTTTCTTCTAATTTCAGGCCGTTCTCAAAAACATCGTCGTAGTGGAAGTCTAATTCAGGTATTCTCCTCATATTGGTAGCGCGCGCAATCTCCCTTTTTATAAAACCCTTTACACTTTCCAGCGCCTTGACCACATCTTTGTTCTCTTTCTTATCGGATGTGACATAGTACACATTCGCGATACTCAGATCATCTGTAACGCGTACATCGGTTATGGTAATTCCCCTAAGACGAGGGTCATTAATGGTTTCAACAAATAGAACAGCGACTTCATGTTTTATGAGGTCGGCAACCTTACTTGATCTTGGGAAAGAAAAGTTCTTTTTCATCCTATCAGGGAAAACCTTCCCGTCTCCTTTAAGCTTTGGTCTTGGCCTCGCCGACGTTCTGGTTCGCAGGTGTTACGTTCTTTTTGGTACCCACAACATCTCCGTCAGCGTTGATCATGTTCACGGAATAAGATTCAAAGATATCGCCCGGTTTTATATCGTTAAAGCCGTCTATGGACATCCCGCATTCAAGGCCGGCAGCAACGTCCCTTGCGTCATCTTTGAACCGTTTCAGCGACTTTATCTTGCCGGTATAAACAACAACGCCGTCGCGTATTACCCTCACCATTGAGTTACGGATTATCTTGCCGCTCTTAACACCACAGCCTGCAATAGTTCCAAGCCTTGATATGTTGAATATCTCTCTGACCTCGGCCTGACCGTTGACCTTTTCAACTTCGGTGGGTGACAGCATTCCTTTTTTCACTTTTTCCATGTCGTCAAGGCAGTTATATATCACATCGTAATATTTTATATCGAGTTTTACCCTTTCAGCCTCGGCAGTGGCCTTTGTGTCCGGACGGACGTTAAACGCGATTATAACAGCGCCGGAGGCTACAGCCAGGTTGACATCATTACTTGTCACGCCACCTACTCCCGCGTGCATAACCTTTACGCCCACAGTTTCGTCGGACAGATTTTCCAAGGACGCTTTAAGCGCCTCTATAGATCCCTGAGTATCGGCTTTAACGACAAGTTTTAATTCTTTTGTTTCGCCCTTACTAATGCCCTGCATTATCTCTTCAAGGGTCATGCTCTTTCTGGTGTCCGGTGTTTCCTGTTTCCTTTTTTGGTCTACCCTGTGATCAACAAGTTTTTTCGCGTCATACTCGCTGGATACGCAGTTAAATTTTTCCCCGGCCATAGGAACGTTATCCAATCCAAGTATTTCGCCGGCCCTGCCAGGGATTATAGAGTCTATAATTTTGCCATGAGAGTTCTTGATAGAACGAATTCTTCCACAACTTGTACCTGCCACAACATAATCACCGACCTTTAAAGTTCCACGCTGTGTAATAACAGTAGCACAAGGTCCCATTCCCTTATCAAGCCGTGCTTCTATAACAACACCCTCGCCAGCACGATTTGGATTTACTCTTAACTCCATTATTTCCGCCTGGAGCAGGATCGTTTCCATAAGTTTTTTTATACCATCGCCGTTCCTTGCCGATGTGAGCACCGTCATTGTCTGGCCGCCCCAGTCCTCAGGAAGAAGTTCAAGTTCAGCCAACTGCTTTTTAACCATATCAACGTTGGCGTTAGGTTTGTCCACCTTGTTGATAGCGACAACGATTTCCACACCCGCGGCTTTAGCATGATCTATGGATTCCCTGGTTTGAGGCATAACACCATCGTCGGCCGCGACAACAAGAACAACAATGTCCGTTACCTGAGAACCTCTTGCCCTCATTTCGGTAAAGGCCTCGTGACCCGGAGTATCTATGAACGTTATCGTTCCTTTTTCTATCTTAACTTCGTACGCGCCTATCTGTTGCGTAATACCGCCGGCTTCTTTATCGGCAACCTTTGTTTCTCGTATTGCATCCAGTATGGATGTTTTTCCATGGTCGACGTGACCCATCATTGTAACAACAGGAGATCTTGGGATCGTCTCTTCAGGTTTATCGTCCGAAGCAGCTATCAAAGTGTTCTCATCAAACGCTACCCTTTCGATCTCATATGAAAATTCTGTTGCCAACAACACCGCTGTATCTATATCCACGGGCTGATTTATGGTCGCCATCGTACCCATGGTAAAAAGCTTCTGTATAAGTTCGACACCCTTAACACCCATTTCTCTTGCAAGATCAGCAACGATTATTGTATCGCTTGCTATTCTTATTTTTCTCGTACTCGCCTTAGGCTTTGTTATAAGGGTTTTTCTCTGCTCTTTTCCCGCAGGCGGTTTTTTCTTAACGCCGTAGAAAGCCCGTCCACTGT
>JAZDEK010000036.1:0-9060 GCA_043808895.1 Pseudomonadota bacterium | reverse complement strand
GAATTAAAAAAAGAAATAGACGCTGTAGATGCCCTTGATAAGAAACGCAAAGCCGGAACTGTTGGTTTTATTGACGCTGTAAAAGACAAAAGCAGATTCAAAGAGACCAAAAAGACCGCGTCGTGGGCAAGGGACAACGCTAAAGACCTTGTAGTGCTGGGCATAGGCGGTTCAAGCCTTGGCGGAAAGACCATAATATCATCGCTGACGAATAGATTTTCCACGAAAACTCCGCGCGTTACTTTCGCGGACAACGTTGACCCTGATTATTTTACTGAGCTGATGGAATCGCTAGATATTAAATCAACTGTGTTCAACGTGATATCAAAATCCGGCTCCACGGGCGAGACCATGGCGCAATTCCTTTATGTTTATGACGCTCTCTCAAAAAAACTCGGTAAAAAAGGGGCTATTGAAAGGATAATTTTAACTACCGATCCGGAAAAAGGCGCGCTTCGCCCACTTGAAAAGAGCATGGGATTTAAGACGCTGGAAGTCCCTCAGAATATCGGCGGGCGTTTTAGCGTGCTAACGGACGTGGGATTGTTCCCCGCCGCTGTGGCAGGCGTTGATATAGACGCCATGCTTGACGGCGCGGCAGAAGTCGCAGAGATAGGAATGGTCAAAGACGTTCAAAAGAATCCTGTCCTAAAATATACGCTCCTTAAATATTCAAATTATCTACGGGGCTGTAAGAATAGTGTCCTCATGCCCTATTCCACAAAGTTAGCCGATTTCAGCGCCTGGTATGTACAGCTTTGGGCGGAAAGCCTTGGGAAGAAAGGTCTGGGACAGACGCCAATATCGGCAACGGGAGCAACTGACCAGCATTCTCAGCTTCAATTATTCATGGAAGGTCCAAAAGATAAATTCATGACCTTTATTGGTGTTGAAAAAACAAAGAACGATGTAACCATCCCAAAATTCGACGCGGATATAGAGGCGTTCTCGTACCTTTCGGGGCATTCAATGAACGAACTGCTGCGTGCGGAAATGGTATCCACAGAAAAAGCGCTTTTTGAAAATGGCGTGCCGTCAGCAAGAATAGAACTTCAGCGCCTAGACGCGTATAATCTTGGGACGCTTTTCATGTTCTTTGAGCTCGCAGTTGCTCTGACGGGGGAGTTAATGGGTATAGACGCATTCGACCAACCCGGTGTAGAATTAAGCAAGAAGTATACGTATAAAATGATGGGAAGGCGGGGTTATTAAAATGGCCGACAAAAGCAAAAAGGGAAAAGACAAAACAAATATAATAAGCAGCAACACGCTGAACGTAAAACTTGAGACGGCAAAAAAAGATAAAGCATCCTTAAGGCAGATGAACGGCACTTTTATCGGCAGGAAATATCCTGTCGCAAAAGGCTCCACACTTGTGGGAAGAGACCCGGGACTTGATATAACAGTACAGGAAGAAAGCGTGAGCCGCCGCCACGCCGAGTTAATCTACGATGGTGAATCGCTTCAGGTAATTGATCTTGATAGCACGAACGGAACTTTTATAAACGATAAACCCGTGAAAAATAAAACAGCCGGCCACGGCGATATGATCCGTTTCGGGAATATTATCTTTAAATACATCCCCGCCGGCAGCATTGAAACTGTTTTCCACGACGAACTGAGTAATCTTGCTCACCTTGATGGTCTCACCGGATGTTTCAACAGAAAGTACATACTTGATTATTTGGACACCGAGGTAAAAAGGTGCCAAAAGTTGGAACTCCCCCTTTCTTTAATAATGCTCGATCTTGATTTCTTTAAGGACATAAATGATAAGTACGGCCACCTAGCCGGCGACTATGTTCTTAAAGAAACGGTAAAGCTCATAAGAGAAAAAGTTTTAAGAGCCTCTGACGTTCTTGGCCGTTACGGTGGCGAAGAATTCTGTGTTGTAATGAGCGAAGCCACAACGCGTACAGCGATGGAAGTCGCGGAAAGAATAAGAAAGGCAGTCGAAAAACACGACTACACATTTGACGGGAAAAAACTCTCCATATCCATAAGCGCGGGCGTTTCTTCCATAGCAAAAACATCCGACACTTCAAAAGTCCTTATCGGCTCGGCAGATAGCGCGCTATATCGCGCAAAAGAGACCGGAAGGAACAAGGTCTGTAATTAAAAATTCTATTTATTTGTTGACTTCTTCCAGAATTTAGTCTAAAGGTAAGAAGGTGCATGACCTATAGGCCATATATGAAAGAAAGATACCTTATCAAAATATTGAACTCGCCTAATACGGTTCTCACTTTCAAGGACATAATGTTGTTGTGGAGGGAAACCAATTCTGTTAACGCCAAATCCAGAATAAATTATTACATCAAACAAGGATTGTTACATCCCATACGAAAGGGGATTTACGCCAAGAACAAGGACTATGAACCCTATGAACTGGCAATAAAGTTGTTCACTCCGTCTTATATAAGCCTGGAGACCGTACTCTCAAAGGAGGGCGTGATATTCCAAAGTTATAACAAGATATTCTTGGCATCGTACAAAACAGCCCAAATAAAGGTTGCCGGCAGGCTCTTTTCATTCAGGAAGATAAAGAACAGCGTTTTGATGGATCCTTCCGGGATAAATATAGGCGACAATTTTTCCATAGCGTCCAAGGAAAGGGCGTTGTTGGACACCATGTACCTTAACAGGATGTACCATTTTGACAACCTCTCGTCCATTGACTGGGAGAAATGTTTTAATCTCGTAAAGATGTATGGGAATAAAAACATGGAAAAAAGATTGAATAAGTACAGGCAGGAGAGCGATGCTTGATATCGTAACACACAAGACACTCCTCATACAGATACTAAAAGAGATCTGTTCCGACGTGTCATTGGGGCCAGTGCTTGGTTTCAAGGGTGGGACTGCCGCGTTCATATTCTATGATCTTGGGAGATTCTCTGTTGATCTTGATTTTGACCTTTTAGACGCTGAAAAAGAGGATCTGGTCTTTTCAAGATTGGATACGATACTCACACGCTTTGGTACAGTTAAGGAAAGATACAACAAAAGGAATACTATCCTGTTCGTTATATCTTATGACGACAAGTATCAGAACATAAAGGTCGAGGTATCAAAAAGGACATTTAATTCAAAATATACACTAAAGAACTATCTCGGTGTTTCTGTGTTAACGATGGTAAAAGAGGATATGTTCGCCCATAAGTTGGTGGCCATGCTCGAAAGGCAAGGAAATACCAACAGGGATATTTACGATGTATGGTTTTTCCTCAAAAACAACTGGCCGATAAACCAGGATATAATAAAGAAAAGAACAGGCTACAGTTTTAAGGAGTTCATAAAACGCATCATTAAGGTCATGGATGGCGTCAACAACAGGAGCATCCTGAATGGAATTGGAGAATTGCTGAATGGAAAACAAAAGGCCTGGGCAAAAATAAACCTTAAAGCAGAAACGATCTTTCTGTTAAAAGCACGTAGTTAGGAACCTTTATTTCCTATCTACTTTTTCTGACATAACTCAGAAGATTGTTTTAATAGATCAAAATATAACGCTAGTTCAGCCGCGGACAGCGCTCTATATCGCGCAAAAGAGACCGGAAGGAACAAGGTTTGTAATTAAAGACATCCAGGATTTATTTGCACAGATCAGATTGTTGCCTTGGTATTTGTGTATTTGTTTCTTTTTGGACCTGATCTAATAATTTATTAAATGCGTCTGTCCCTACAACAGCCCACAGAATTGTAGGAGAATACTTGCTCCACGGACCACCACTGTACACTCCCACAAGTACCCACTCATCGTTCTTGCTCTTACGACAGTACAAAGGTCCGCCCGAATCTCCAGGCATTGTTACGGTAGTCAGTTTTTCTGGCTCTAACACTATTTGTTCTGATTCAGGCCAATTCATCCTTGTAAGTGTTACTTCATCTACACGATTTAATAACTGTAACTTCTTATAATACTGCAATGGCAGCTTAGCTGTATGCATATTCCCTAGTTTATTTTTTTTATCAAAGCCATAACCTGCCATGCGACACTCTACAGAAGATTTTAATTCATACTTTTTCATGGTTCCGGAGTTTTTGTCAGAGACAAAAAAATCATTCACCAGTGACTTAAAACATTTCGGTAATTTAAGCATAGATTTATGGACGAACGGTATCGTTTTTTTTAGTACTATCACAGCAAAATCATTGCCTACAACGATTACATCATTTATATTCGTTATGTTCCAAGGAGCAGGATATTCCCAGTCGCCTACTCCATTTTCTCCTTGTATTTGGACGACATTATCAAAATACAAGTGACCACCGGGGTCAATATTACCGGATCTGTAACCACACGCGACAAGATGAACAACATTTACAACTTTATTATCCTCCCGACCATTAGTAAAACAATGTTTAGCTGTAACTATATGTTGAGGCGTTATCGCTGTACCTGAACACACCTGTATGTTAGGTTGTAATAGATCTAATCTAGATTCCTTCCCGCCAACTAAGGACGACAGCGTTGTGTTGGACACATTGGCAGGATCCTTGCTTACTATATCAAGTTCTTTATCGGCCAATATAATAAAACAAACCGATGGTTCGTTTTGTGCTTTTGGAAGAAGCTCGCCTATTATTTGTGGAGAGGCATTAACGTAACTGCAATTTAAAGTTAATAATGAAACAAAAGTCAGAAGCGTAGTAAGCACTGAATTTCTTTCTCCAGATACGTAGTCTAGTTCAGTGTGATATTTGAAAGATAGCTGGTCTTACTCTTTGAGGAGCCGCCTGCGCTCTCAAGAAGTTTATGGGCTTCGGCTCTAAGGCCGTTCTTGGCTATGAATCTGTAGAACTCCCTGATAAGAGGGCTGTTTCTGTAGTTACGTGGGTTGAAAACGGGCTTTGCAAGGGCTTTCTGTCTAATCGTATTTAAATCCATTATTTAGGCCTCCAAGTGTTCGAAATTCTTATATACAGTAACACAACCGGTTCAGTTTGTCAAGCTTATTTAATCTAGAGCCTAACGTTATTATCTTGACAAATTATACTAACTTTGTTATAATGTCATTAGGAGCAATACGGCACGTATGTTGAACAAGACTGCATTCCTCTTATTTCTGATCGCTGCGTTACAATCATGCAGCCTTAAGTTTAATACCCCAGATTCCTCAGATGGCGATATAACAGATACGAACACCAACAACAATTCAACCACGGGATCTCCTGTTCCTAGTTCATTTGTTATACAGTTCGGGGCGGTAACTCATACAGTCGGCGGAAATAATGAAGGGAATGACTCCTGCATGGATGTAACTACGGACGCAGAGGGTAATATTTATTGCGCAGGGCAGACAAACGGTTCTTTGGCGGAAGCAAACGGCGGGAATATCGATGCGTTCGTAATAAAGACGAACGCAAGCGGAGTGATCCAGTGGGCAACACAGCTAGGTGCCATCACACATATTACCGGAGGAAGCAGCGCAGGAATTGAATTAGTAAGGGGCGTTGCTGTGGACAATTCGGGCAATGTTTATTTCGGAGGAAGGACAAACGGTTCTTTGGGTGAAGCAAACGGTGGAAGTTATGACGCGTATGTGGCTAAATTGAATTCAGACGGTGAGCTTATTTGGGTAACACAGCTTGGAGCAACAACTAAGGGTTTTCCGGGCGGAAGTAATGCCGCTACCGATTACTGTTCAGGCATAGATATTGATGGCAGCGGAAACGTTTATTGCGGAGGTTATACTGAAGGTGCAATAGGTGAGGCAAACGGCGGCGGGGAAGATGTTTTCATAATAAAACTTGACCCGAACGGAGTCATTCAATGGGCAACACAGCTAGGAGCCGTCACAGTAGCTCCTACAGGGGTAAATAATGCCGGCAATGACCAGTGCTTAGGTGTAGCAGCAGATAGTTCAGGCGCTGTTTACTGCACAGGAACTACGGCCAGTTCTATGGGCGAGGTAAAGAGCGGAGTTTGGGACACATATATATTAAAGCTCAATTCTGACGGCGAACTGCAATGGGTAACTCAGCTTGGGTCAGTTACAAAAGCACCCGGCGGAAATAACTCAGGAACTGAATTATGCTACGGTGTGAAAGCGGACGACTCTGGCAACGTTTACGCATCCTGTGATACGGACGGTTCCGTAGGTGAAGCAAACGGCGGCGGCAACACAGACATATTTGTATTCAAACTTAATTCAAGCGGTGCTCTTCAGTGGATAACACAACTTGGAGCGGTCACACACGTGGAGGGAGGAGATAGTTCAGGCCAGGACAATGCTCGTAACGTGACCATCGACGCTTCCGGCAACACATACACCGCGGGGCAAACAACCGGATCTCTTGGTGAACCAATAGCGGGAAGCCGTGATATGTATGTAATGAAGATGAATCCAAGCGGGGGAATAGAGTGGTTAACGCAACTGGGAACAGTTACACACACGGAGGGTGGAGATAATTCGGGCATGGATGCGTGCGTGGGAATACACGTGGATAGCTCCGGAAGTATTTTCGGCGCTGTTAACACAAACGGCGCTATGGGCGAAGCAAACGGCGGCAGTTATGATGCTGCTATAGTAAAACTGGATCCGAACGGACATTTAAATTAGAAAGATCCACTTCCTGAATAAATTTTAATCAATTTATCAAAATATTTGACCTGGTCAAAAATATTTTTAGTCCGCTCCATAGCTTTTTGTTTTAACTTTGAGCTAAATTCCGCGGAAGAGAGAATTTTTATTACCGCCTGAGAGATTTGCCCAGAATTTTTTGGTTCAATTTTTATTCCGTACTCATCTGATGGGATTATTTCGTTTATGCTGCCGCGATCTGTTGCGATTACAGGCACTCCGCAGGCCATAGCCTCAATCGCGATAAGGCCGAACGTTTCAAAATAAGAGGGCATAACAAAAATATCCATAGCGGAAAGTGCCGAAGGAATATCTTCGCAAAAACCCGTGAACGTTACATGCTTTTCTATACCAAGTTCTCTCACTTTGTTTTTTACAGCAGCAAGGTATTCGTTCTCTTTTTCTGCTGTTGTTCTTCCAACAATTACAAAATGAGTGTCGGGATATTTTTGTATTACATTAGGTGCGGCGCAAACAAATTCCATCTGCCCTTTCATAGGGTCTATGCGCCCCACTACACCGACTATTTTTTTACCGCTTGGAATATTAAAATCTTTTCTGAACTTTGCGGCCTTCTCATCGCTTCTTACATGCCTATTAAGATCTATCCCTAGATATAACGTCTGAATTTTGTTTTCTGATATGGGATACGTCTCAAGGATATTCTTTTTTGAAAAATCACTTACAGCTAACATTTTATCTATCCTGCTTAAATACCAACGATGGAAAATATCTTTCTTCACGTGCTCCACATATATGTGCCTTGTCGCAAAAACTTTAACTTTTTTCCCCATTAAAGAAAAAAGTAAGGGAAACACCGTATTAAAACTATGTAGATGAACTACGTCAAACCCGTCGGCTATTTTTTTTAATTTAAAATAAAGTTCAGGATTAAAATATTTTGCCTGAGAATTTACAGTGTGAATAACAGCACCGAGCTCTTTTGACTTATCAAGAACAGCGCCTCTACTAAGACACAAAACCTCGGCATCAACACTGCGTTTTTTTAAAGCAGCAGCATCTCTAACGGCGGTCTGTTCCAAGCCGCCCCATGAATCAGTAGTACAACATATGAGTACCCGCATTTTATGCACTCGTTCCGCATGCGTGATCTTGCGTCTTCTTTAACATGCTCATTTCAGAAGGCCGGGGTATTTTTTCTCAACAGCCTCGTAGCAATCTATAACGCCGCGAACGTAATCGCGTTTATCTTTATACGTTCCGGGATAAAAACTTCTCTTCAATCCATAGATAACGCAGTTCTTTAACTGGCGCCCTGTAAGACCAAAATGTTTTACAGCAAGCTCAAGTTCGTTAGCGACCGTTGTTTTTGAAACTGTTCTATTGTCCGTGCAAAGAGCGACGCTCAATTTATTTTTTAGCATCTCCATAAAACTGTGTTCGCTTAAAGCTTTTATCTCGGGGTTAGTTTGCATGTTGCTGGTAAGACAAACCTCAATGGTGATACGTCTATCCGCGATGTATTGGACCAATCTATTTATAAAATCTTTTCTTTCTTTGACGGGTTTACTTTTAACCATGTCCTCGGAGAATAAATAATAGCCGTGGCCAATTCTGTCCGCGTATAGGTCCGTTATCGCCTGAAAGATACTTTCAGCGCCGTAGGCTTCACCAGCATGCACCGTCTTTTTAAAGAAGTTCCTGTGAGCCAGTGCATAAGATTCTGCATGTTCACTCGCAGGATATCCCGCTTCAGCACCCGCAAGATCGAAACCAACTATTTGATATCCCTTGTCGCGCGCTTTAACCATGGCAAGCACGAGTTCATAACTCGCAAGCGATCCTATTTTTAGATCCGATGAATACGGATGCACTTCATAAAATTTATCAAAATACTCGCCCACGCCTTTTGGCACCGCGCGCATCGCGCACACAATAATTCCATACTCAAATGGAGGTTTCTTTTTTGTTTTTACGTCGGGCGTTGAGTTATATTCTTTTTTTGCTCTATCCATTCCCTTTGAAACGGATTCAAAAACTTTTTCTATATTCATGCTTTTATTAATGTGGAATTGAGGCGCGAATCTTACTTCAACGTAACACACACCCTCGTTAATGTTATCCCAAGCGAATTCGTAAGCGATACGTTCAAGATTTTCAGGTTTTTGCATAACGGCAATGGAGTAACCAAACCCCTGAAGATAATCCATAAGGTCTTTGTATTGGTCTTTGAAAACCGTTTTATATAAACCGTCCTCGGTGTAGCTTGGAAGTTTTATGTTGTCGGCCTTTGCAAGTTCTATAAGTGTTTTTACTCTGAGTGAGCCGTCAAGATGCACATGAAGGTCGCACTTTGGTATCTCCAGCAAAAAGTTTTTAAGTTTTTTATCATCCATGGATATCATCTCCTATTCGTTTCATAAGTCCTGCCACAAGCTCGTACATAAAAGAGGTGCGCGAGAACAGATCCTCATCGAGTGTCACAATATTTTTGAGTACCGGGACCCTATCT
>JAZDEK010000035.1:0-10728 GCA_043808895.1 Pseudomonadota bacterium | reverse complement strand
CATTCCTGCTTTCATAAAATCCTTTATGCGCTCAAAGTTCTTTCTTCCATAATGATACGCTATCTTTACCGATACTCCGCTTGATATGGCAAGAGGCACCATGTAAGTGGCTGAAGCAAGGTTTAAACAGATGCTGTGTGCGGCGGCGTATAAAGGTGCGATTCTGCCTATAAGTATCATTACAACGCTGAAAGCCAGGACCTCGATAAAAATGCTCATTGATATAGGGATACTGAATTTAAATACGTGAGTGATGAAATGTCTTATTACAGAGAATGTGGTCTTGTTGTGACGTCGTGCGTATAAGAATATTGTAATCGCCATTAATGATCTTACGATCACCGCTCCGTAGGCAAGCCCGCGTATGCCAAGTTCAGGGAATATGAAAACCCCGAAAGCGAGCATATATCCAAGAAGTAGATTAACAAAAACCGTTGCAACAGATACGGCATTTGCGAATAGAACATCTTCCGACGCCTGAAGATACTCTTTTATTGCCATGAACACATACGCGCCTATATATGAAAAGCTCGCATAAAAAAGATAATCCTGTATCAGCGGAACGATACTTTCATCAAAACCAAGGTGCGGTATCAAAAGTACAGAGCATATTGTGACAGACATAAAAACAATTCCGATCACGAACGCGTACGCTATGCATGTGTAAAAGTATTGGCTTACCTCCGCAGCTTCGCCTCTTTTTTTAGCGATAGTGGGGGATATTCCTAAAAGAAGTCCCAGTCCGATAAGAAAGATTGGTACGCTTATGGCGTTCGCAATACCCATGGCAGCGAGCGTATTTCTGCTGTAATGCGCCGCTATGAAAATATCTCCTACGCCGATAAGCATATGACTTAATTGCCCTAATGCTATGGGCGAGGCAAAAAGTATTAATTCCCTAATAGTTGCCGAAAGATCCTTTTTCATCTCGGAATGTAATACCACACATCAGGGGTTTATTAATAATTAAAATTGATATATATGAGAGGCTTATGACGGCACTGTACATTATTTTGGCAGCCTTGACCCTTATAGCTTTGGGCTATTTTGTGAGTAAACGGCTTTTAAAACTTGAGAGAGAGAAAGCGGCATGGGACGCCGACAAAAAGAATCTTGAGCTGAGGGCCAAAGAGTATCAGGAATCCATAGGTAAGATAAAAGAAGAAATGCTTCTGCATTTTGAATCGCTTTCGAACAAGATATTCGATGCCAAGTCCAAAAACATGCAGGAAGTGTCTGAAAAGAATATCTCAAATCTTTTAGGCCCGCTTAAAGAAAAAATTCAGGAGTTCCAAAAGAAAGTTGAAACGGTTTACTCCGATGAATCCAAAGAGCGTTACGCGCTAAAACAAGAGATCGCAAATATTGTAAAAGAAAGCCAAAAGATGTCGAGCGAAACAAATAATCTCACAAAGGCGTTAAAGAGCGACAGTAAAACTCAGGGCGTGTGGGGAGAACTAGTCCTTGAAACTGTGCTTGAAGCATCGGGACTTGTTAAAGGAGAAGAATATGTTCTTCAGGCCGAAGAAATGGGGCTTAAGGATGAGCTCGGAAAAACTCAAAAACCCGATGTTGTTATAAATCTTCCCGAAAGTAGGCATCTTATAATAGACAGCAAAGTTTCTCTTGTTAGTTACGAAAGATATGTGTCCGAGGAAGATGAGACAAAACGCGCCGTACATTTAGGTGATTTTCTTAAATCCCTTTACGCACATGTTGAGGGGTTGGCCGGAAGAAATTATCAACTGATAGAGAAACTCAACTCTCCGGATTTTGTAATGATGTTCATTCCTATAGAGGGAGCGTTCTCTCTTGCTGTACAAAAAGATAAAGAGATATTCACTTACGCGTGGAGCAAGAACGTCGGTATAGTGTCACCGAATAATCTTCTCGCGACATTAAGAACGGTCTCGTCGCTTTGGAAAATGGAGAACCAGAACAAACACGCAAAAGAGATAGCAAGGCAAAGCGCCGCACTTTATGATAAATTTGCTTCTCTGTTAGAAGATATAGAAGAGATTGGTAAACACCTTGATCTTACTCGGCGCACTTATGATGATGCGGTAAATAAATTAAAATACGGCAAAGGCAATTTATTGAACAGAGTGGAAAGCCTTAAGAAACTTGGCGTAAAACCGAGCAAGTCTTTGCCTCTCTCGGACGAAGCGGATATTAATGAATAAGAACTACATTGAATTCATGCGCGAGGCCATAACTCTCGCCAAGCTGGCAAGGAACAAAACTCTTCCCAATCCAAGAGTGGGCGCTGTTATATTCGATGAGCAGAGTAATGCTTTAGGCCGCGGGTATCATAAAAGCTTTGGATCGGACCATGCTGAAGTAGAAGCGATCAACGATGCTATAAAGAACGGGTTCTCTGTAAAGGGAACAAACCTTTGCGTTACACTTGAGCCGTGTAATCACGATGGGAAAACTCCGCCGTGTTGTGAAGCGATAATAAGATCGGGGATAAAAAAAGTTATTATAGGTGCTGCGGATGACTGTAAAGATGTTTGCGGTTGCGGTACGGAAAAACTAAAAGCAGCCGGCATACAGGTTGAAACAGGTGTTATTGAAGAAGAATGTAGAGCAATTAACCCAGGCTTTCATAAATTTAACGAGACAGGACTCCCTTATATACATATTAAATACGCTGTCAGTTTAGACGGCGCAAACGGCGGTAAAGTTGGTGGCTCGGCAACTAAGGGATGGTTTACCGGCGAGAAAGCTCGTAAAACAGTTCATGAATTCAGGGCGAACTCAGACCTTGTAATAACAGGTGTTGGGACAATAAAAGCGGATGACCCAAAATTTAATTCTCGTTTTAAAGATGAAACCGTTACGAATAGAATTGCTATCCTTGATGCGAAGCTGGAATTATTTGAACAGTATAAAAATAGAACGCTTAATATCTTTAAAGTACATAACGACGTAGTTGTTATAACGGGTCGCTCTGACAAAACAAAAGAGCTTGAAGCGGCAAAAATAAAAGTCATAGAAGCGGATGTTGATGGAAAAGCAAATACCGCGGACAAAATAGATCTTGCGCGGCTTATTCCTATTCTGTCTAAAAAATACGGATATAGAGAAATATTTGTTGAAGCCGGCGCTAGTGTGATAAGTTCGTTCCTTAGTGACGCAAAAAATTATGTGGATAGAGTTACTTTGTTCGTCGCGACAAAAAATTCAGAAGACGCGGTTATGCTAGACGGGAGGCCATGATGTTCACAGGATTAATTGAAAGTAAGGGAAAACTCGTTTCAAAAACTTCAAATAGTATTTCGGTGGACGTTGGTTCATTAGGCAGCGACTTTAATACCTCTATTGGCGATTCTGTTTGCGTTAACGGCGCGTGCCTTACGGTATCAGGTTTAAACAAGAACATAATTAGTTTTGATGTCTCGGGCGAAACACTCAGCGTTACAACGCTTTCAAAACTTTCCACGAACGATGAAGTAAATCTTGAACGTTCAATGAAAGCTGATGGACGATTCGGCGGACACATTGTAGCGGGCCACGTTGATACCACAGGCAAAATTTCCAAACTAACCTCAAACACTAACTCAACGGATATGGTGATAGAAGTAAAGGACGCCGAAATGTTACGCTACGTTGTGAGCAAAGGCTCCATTTGTGTTAACGGAGTAAGTTTAACCGTTAATGAACTTACCGGAAGGAACTCTTTTAGACTTACACTAATTCCGCATACCCTTAAGAACACTAACCTTTTAGGCCTTAAGCCCGGAACCCTTGTCAATATTGAGTTTGACATCCTTGCTAAGTACGTTGAGAACATGGTAAAAGGCGGCACAGGGATTACAGAAAAGAGGTTAGAAGAACTTGGTTACAAATAAAAAGAATATATGCGGTGACGGCGCGGGACAAAGAATCCATTCCATTGCTCCCGTTACAGAACTTGTTGAAGAATTAAAGAACGGCCGGATGATAATCCTTGTTGACGACGAAGATAGAGAGAACGAAGGCGATCTTGTTTGCGCCGCTCAATACGTTACTCCCGACATAATTAACTTTATGGCAAAACACGGGCGCGGGCTTATATGTCTAAGTCTGGACGGAGATATAGTTGATAAGTTAAGAATTCCGATGATGACAGACGACAACAACTCAAAATTTGGAACAGCTTTTACTGTTTCCATAGAGGCTGCTGAAGGTGTTACTACCGGTATCAGCGCCCATGACAGAGCAAAAACAATTCTCACAGCTATAAAAGATAATGCGAAACCAACCGACATTGTTACTCCGGGACACATTTTTCCTCTCAGAGCGCAAAAGGGTGGAGTTTTAAAACGCGCGGGACAAACAGAAGGCTCTGTGGATCTGGCGCGCATTGGCGGACTTAAACCCGCCGCTGTAATATGCGAGATCATGAACGACGACGGAACAATGGCGCGCATGCCGCAACTTTGTGAGTTCGCGAAAAAACATAATTTAAAAATAGGCACTATCGCCGACCTTATTAAATACAGGATGTCCAACGACACTCTTATAAAAGAGGAAGCACGCACAAAACTCCCAACGTTCTTCGGCGGTGATTTTGAAATTGTGGCTTTCGCGAACGACGTCGACCCGTTCACTCATGTCGCCCTTATTAAAGGTGATATCAAAAAACAGGATTCTGTTCTTGTTCGTGTTCACTCCGAATGTCTAACAGGCGATGTTTTTTCCTCAAAGAGATGTGACTGCGGAGATCAACTTCACGCGGCGATGGAAATGATAAACAAAGAAGGCGCGGGCGTTATTGTATATATGAGGCAGGAAGGCCGCGGCATTGGTCTTATTAATAAGTTAAAAGCGTATGAACTCCAGCAGAACAAGAACTTGGATACAGTGGAAGCAAACTGTGTGCTTGGATTTAAACCTGATCTTAGGGATTACGGCATAGGCGCGCAGATATTGCATCATCTTGGTGTTAAAAAGATACGATTGCTCACCAATAATCCGGCAAAAAGGGTGGGACTTAACGGCTATGGTCTGGAGATCGTAGAAACCTTGCCTATCAAGGCTGAGCTGACTCAATATAATAAGAAATATCTCAAAACCAAGCAGCAGAAAATGGGCCATAAATTAGATATTAACTAATTAAGGCTCTTATGGTAACTTTCTCACGGAATTTATAAGTTAAAAATGGAGGGCTTTATATGCCAAGAGTATTAGAAGGAAAATTAGACGCCAAGGGATGCAAGGTCGCAGTGGTAGTGGCAAGGTTCAACAGCTTTATGACACAAAAAATGTTGGACGGCGCAATGGACACTCTTTCGCGCCATGGATTAGATACCGAAAAGGTGGATGTGCTTTGGGTTCCGGGAGCTTTTGAAATTCCTCTTGCTTGTAAGCGCTTAGCTAATGCAAAGAAATACGACGGTGTAGTCGCACTGGCGTGCATAATAAGAGGAGCGACGCCTCATTTTGAATATATAAGCAGTGAAGTCTCCAAGGGCGTAGCCAAAGTTATGCTGGACGAGAATATGCCGATAGGCTTTGGTATAGTTACAGCGGACACAATGGAACAGGCGATAGAAAGAGCGGGGAGCAAAAACGGGAATAAGGGTTCAGATGCCGCGATCGCCGTCGTTGAACAGATAAATCTGTTTAAACAGATATAACTTAATTTTACATTATTGGAGGGGCAGATGGGTTTCAGTTTTATTCCAAAGGAGCACAAGTTCTTTGAGCTCTTTAACAAACAGGCGGATAACGTTTATGCTGCCGGAAAGTATTTTAACGAGTTGGTGACCACGGGTACTTTTAACGAGGACACTGTCGCAAAGATGCATAGACTTGAACACGAGGGAGATCTTCTCGCCCACGAGATATCGGACACGCTTAACAGGACTTTTATAACTCCGTTCGACAGAGAGGATATTTTTGACCTGTCCAACCATCTTGATAACGTGATCGATTCAATAGACGCTATAACAAAAAGAATGGTACTTTATAAGTTAACAACGCCGGACACTCACATGAAACAGTTCGCCGTAATTATAGAGCAGTCCTGCCGCGCTCTTAAGGACGCGATAAAGCATCTTGGAGATCCAAAAAGTAGAAGAAGGATCATGGAATACTGCCTTGAGATAAATAAGCTTGAGAATAACGCCGACCAAGTACGTGAATTCGCGATAGGCGAATTGTTCGACAAATGTTCCGACCCGATAAAAGTAATAAAGTGGAAAGAGATGTATGAAATAGCGGAATCAACCGTGGACATTTGTGAACACACCGCGAAAAATATCCAATCCGTTCTAGTGAAACAGGGATGATATATGACTCTAACAGTAATACTCCTTATAATCCTTGCACTGTTCTTTGACTTCCTTAACGGCTTCCACGACGCCGCCAACTCCATTGCTACTGTCGTTTCGACAAGAGTACTGTCGCCAAAGTATGCTGTAATGTGGGCAGCGTTCTTTAACTTTATAGCATTTTTATTCTTTGGCCTCCATGTCGCGGGAACTCTTGGAAAAGGGATCATCGATATAAATATAGTCGATACTCACGTTATTTTTGGGACGCTTATTGGTGCTTGTGCCTGGAATTTAATAACGTGGTATTTTGGCCTTCCCACCAGTTCTTCTCATGCGTTAATGGGTGGTCTTGTTGGTGCTGCATTAGTTAAGGTTGGTCCCGCAGGTCTTATGTACAGCAAGATCAAGTTAACATTAATTTTTATAATCGTTTCACCAATGTTGGGTCTTGTGCTTGGGCTGCTAATAGGCATTGCGGTTTTTTGGATCTTCAGAAAACGATCACCAATGGGTGTTGACTCAGTTTTTAGAAAAGGGCAGTTAATATCTGCTGCTGCGTATAGTTTGGGTCACGGCGGTAACGATGCTCAAAAAACCATGGGTATAATCGCGAGCTTGTTGTTCAGTACTGGATACTACAAAGATACCGCTTTTCATATTCCTCTATGGGTCGTCCTTACTTGTCATGGAGCGATAGCTCTTGGAACTTTATCCGGAGGCTGGCGAATTGTTAAAACAATGGGGCAAAAAATAACCAAACTTCGTCCGGTGGATGGATTTTGTGCGGAAACCGGAGCAGCGCTGTCTTTGTTCATTGCAACGGCGCTTGGTATTCCCGTTAGTACTACGCACACTATCACAGGCTCTATAGTTGGTGTTGGAGCTCTTAGAAGGATATCTGCTGTAAAATGGGGTGTAGCAGGACAGATAATTTGGGCGTGGATAATCACAATACCTGCGGCAGCAATAATATCCGCTGCGGCGTATTATTTATCTACGTTGTTTGCATAGAAAAAATGGGAATTCTATCCTCGTTAAAAAAAATATTTTCTTCATCGGATAAAAAAGGAACTCTACATTTAAAAGAAGAATTAAGAAAAATATTGTACGAAGCGGACCTTGGCTCAGTAGTCACAGAAAAACTTTTAAATGGAATAAAAAATTTTGAGAACCTTGAGTTAGTGCGTTCTGATATAGAGAACACACTTACTTCTTTCTTAGAAAAATATCAGGGCAAACTCGTCATAGATAAAAAACCTTTTATAAGTATGGTTGCCGGAGTTAACGGAGTTGGGAAAACAACAGCATGCGCAAAACTCGCCCACTTTATAAAAGTTAATTTTGATAAAACAGTTCTGCTCGCTGGAGCGGATACTTTTAGAGCGGCGGCTGTGGAACAACTTGAGCATTGGGCTAAAAAAACAGGCTGCCATTTTTTCTCAAAAGGAAAAGATTCAGATCCCGGAGCGGTCGCTTATGAAAGCGTAACAAAAGCCATAAAAGAAAATATAGATGTGGTGATAATCGATACAGGTGGAAGGCTTCATACTCAAAAAGGACTCATGTCCGAGATATCCAAAGTCCAAAAAGCAGTTTCAAAAGCTCTTTCCGGAGCTCCTCATTATACATTTCTAACGGTTGATTCCACACAAGGGCAGAATATGGCCACTCAGTGCGAAATATTCAAGGATTTCATAGATATATCAGGCGTTATACTCACAAAGTTCGACGGTTCTGCAAAGGCCGGAGCTCTCATAAATTCCCTTCAAAAGCTTGAAAAGCCTGTGTTTTTTGTAGGCATCGGTGAGCGGGAACAAGACCTGGTGCCGTTTACCGCCAAATCCTTGCCCAGCAAGATCTTTAGCGAATAAACCATTCGGTTGACTTTTCAGGCGTTGTCTGCAAAAATTGTTTTGTTCGTACTATAAATAATGGTCGGAGATATAATGAAGGAGGGAAAGAGCAGATCTGTAGAAGTTGTACTAATGGGGACAACGTTCAGGTTCCGTACTGAACAAGACGAAGGATATGTTCAAAAGATAGCCGATTATGTCAATAGAGAGATGGATGGGATAAGAAAGAACAAACCTTCAGCCTCATTGTTAGATATCTCGATGCTTTCTAATATGAATATAGCTGAAAAACACTTTAACAACATTGAGAAACAGAAAGCGTCGGTTAACAATTTACTGGATAAGTCCGATCGGCTTATTTCATTTATAGATGAGAGGACTAAGTCTTAATTTGTTAAGCTTTTACAGGTTCTAAACTTTTTTCAGCCTTCCTTGTCTCAAGGAGGGAAAAATGCTTTCGTTACTGATTTATATAGCAGTCGCATTCATTGTCGGCGCGGTGGTTACGTTTGTTTATTTCTATGTAAGGGACAAATGGTTCGTTTCAACAGCCAAACAGGAAGCTAAACGTCTTCTTGATGAGGCAAAAAACCAGAGTGAGAGAATAGAAAAAGACTCCAAGATACAGTTAAAAGAACAGATGCTCCACACAAAATTGGAGCTCGAAAAAGAGACAAAGGAAAAGAGTAAAGACCTTCAGGCTTGGGAAAAAAGGCTGCTCTCCAAAGAAGAGAACCTGGACAAGAAAACAGGTTTTATAGATTCACGAGAAGAGAAACTCAAAAAGATCGAAGACGATCTTGCGAACAGCCAGAAGAAAGTTGTTGCGGAGATAGAACTCTATAATAACAAACTCAAAGAAGCGCAGAAAAAACTTGAAACCTTAACGGGCGTTACAACAGAAGAGGCAAAACGTGTTCAGATTGAAATGATAGTTGATGAAGCCAAACACGAGGCTTCAAAAAAGATAAAACAAATAGAGGATGAGTTAAAAGAAGAGTCCGATAAAAAAGCCAAGTACGTTATTGCTACAGCAATTCAACGTTATGCCGGCGAGTATGTGGTTGAAAGGACGATATCTTCCGTAACACTTCCTAGCGACGAAATGAAAGGTCGTATAATAGGAAGAGAAGGAAGGAATATACGCGCAATAGAGGCTGCAACAGGTGTTGACCTCATAATAGATGATACTCCTGAAACAGTTGTAATTTCAGGTTTCGACCCTGTAAGAAGAGAAATAGCGCGTCTTGCGATAGAAAAACTTATTACAGACGGCAGAATACATCCCGGAAGAATAGAAGAGATAGTGGAGAAGATTAAAAAGGATCTTGATAAGGAAATAAAAGAATCAGGCGAACAGGCGATGTTCGAGGTTGGTGTTCACGGTGTTCACCCTGAGATATTAAAACTGATCGGTTCGTTAAAATATAGGACAAGTTATTCTCAGAACCAGTTTGTGCACTCTTTAGAAGTGGCGTTCCTTTCAGGCGCTATGGCAGGGGAGCTTGGAGTGGACGTTAAGCTTGCAAAACGTGCGGGGCTTCTGCACGATATAGGAAAAGCCATCGACCATTCTGTTGAGGGATCGCACGCGCAGATAGGCGCTGACTTCGCGAAAAAATACGGTGAGCGTCCGGATATAATTCATTCTATAAGAGCGCACCACGAGGAAGAGAAACCGGAAACAGCTCTTGATTTTATAGTTCAGGCTGCCGACGCTTTAAGCAGCGCGCGCCCTGGCGCGAGAAGAGAAATGTTGGAGTCGTACATTAAGAGAGTAGAGGATCTTGAGAAAATATCTTACTCGTTCCCGGGCGTTGAAAAGGCATTTGCTATTCAGGCGGGACGTGAAGTAAGAGTAATGGTAAAGAGCGAAGAGGTTTCGGATGAGAATGCCGTTATACTCTCACGCGATATAGCAAAAAAGATAGAGGACGATCTGTCGTATCCGGGGCAGGTTAAGGTCACTGTAATAAGGGAGACCAGAGCCGTTGGAGTTGCGAAATGATAAAGGTCCTGTTCTTTGGCGACGTTGTCGCAAAGGGTGGAAGAAGAGCTCTTCATAAAAATATTCCTGTGTTAAAGGCAAAATATGACCCTGATGTTATGATCGCCAATGCTGAGAACGCGGCCGGAGGCATAGGGCTTACTCCAGAGATCGCGGAAGAATTGTTCGTTATGGGAATAGATGTGCTTACATCCGGGAATCATATCTGGAAGCACAAGGAGATATTCTCGTATCTTGATTCAAAAAGCGATAGGTTAATAAGGCCGGCGAATTATCCTTCCAGCAACGATTTTGCCACCCCCGGCATGGGATACACCATAGTAAAAAGAAACAATTTTGAAATGATGATCATAAATGTGATGGGAAGGACATTTGTTGATGTCCTTGATTGCCCGTTCAAGGTAATAGAGAACATATTGAGTAAGTTCCAGATCGGCAAAGGTAAGGTCGTTATTGTTGATTTTCACGCCGAGACCACCAGCGAAAAACAGGCTATGGGATGGTTTCTAAACGGCAAGGTATCTGCCATGCTTGGTACTCACACACACGTTCAGACCGCTGATGATAGGATACTTCCCGGCGGCACAGCTTATATAACAGATGT
>JAZDEK010000034.1:0-2637 GCA_043808895.1 Pseudomonadota bacterium | reverse complement strand
TTCAAGATTTGGTTTATGGTACAACCCGACAGTCCTTAATTTGTTTTTTGTTTTTACAGCATCCAGCGGGCCTGCCGAACAAACCAACTTGTCTTCCAACCCGAGGTCTATTACAGTTTGTGCGAGCGCTGGGCTTAACGTTACAATGCGTTCCGGTGTTTTTAACTCAGCGGCTTGTGTTCCTAAAAAGTTTATAGATGAAAATAGTATTACTAAGGCTAACAGCACTTTGAATATTTCCTCACGGCAATAACAGCGCATACTATGGCTACAAGGATAGATATAGCTTGCGAGGTTGAAAGCGGCTCAAAAAGACCACCTCTAAAGTCAGCCCTAAAGTATTCTATTATAAAACGACCGACCGCGTAGAGGATCAAATACCAAAGCGTTAGTTCACCGTCGAATTTTTTGCCCTTTATTCTCCAATTTAATATAAAGAACATTATCAATCCGTGGAGCGATAAATAAATTTGAGTTGGATGGAGCGGTATCCCGGCGGGCGTAAATCCACCGTTAGCACCTTGTGGGAAAATCATCCCCCACGGCATTATTGTTTGCGCGCCGAAACAACAACCCTGAAAAAGACACGCGAACCTTCCCAAGAAAGTCCCTATCGCAAGTGACGGAGTCAAAAGGTCGGTGATGAGAAGAAAATTAAGTTGTTTCTTTTTTGCGTACCAATAGACAAATATAATGGGCGTTAGTATAGCGCCGTAAATAACAAAGCCGCCTTTCCATAACGCGAATATCTCAAGCGGATTATTTAAATAATATTCGGGCATCACGAACAGCACATGGAACAACCTTGCTCCGGCGTACGCGCTGACAATGGCGACAAGGCTCACATCCACTATCTCGATATATTTTAATCCGGCTTTTTTACCGTAACGGTTAAAGAACCATAGCCCAAGGAATATCCCGAGCATTATGAATAGGTGGTATGAATAAATACTGATCTGCCCTATATTAAAAAGTACAGGTTTCATTTTTTCTTTTTACTGTTTTTGTCTTTTCTCTTTTTATTCTCGATCTTTATCATATCGATGAAAAGTATCGTTACAGCGGTTGTAATAGCTATATCCGCCACGTTAAAGGACGGCCAGTGGTATGTGGGCGTTATCTTGAAATCAAGAAAATCTATAACGTAGCCGTATTCGATCCTGTTTATAAAATTCCCCAAAGCTCCGCCGATAACCAACGAAAAGGCCACGAGCTTCAGCCGCTCTGTTTTATATTTTATGAGAAGTGATGCGACCAAAGCTATTACGGCCAGAGGGATTATAAAAAAGAACGGTTTCCTGAACCACGCCGGAGCGTCGTTCAGGAAAGAGAATGCCGCGCCCATGTTCTTTACGTACACCAGGTTAAAAAAGTCCGGGATCACCTGTATGGTCTGGTATAGGTTCATTTTTGCGTCGACGATGTGTTTTGATATAAGGTCTAACGCGGCGGTAACTCCGATAATGGACATGGAAATAAACGTTATTTTATTGCGTTTAAACATCTTTTACACAGCTCCTTGTTATTTTCTATTTTACCAACATCTTCTTTGTACTGCCAACAGCGCGCGCATTTATTAAAATTGGATTTATTGACCTCAATGGTCAATTCTTTGCCCTCTGTGATCTGGACATTGGATACTATGAATATCGAGGGTAGCTCGTCCTGCAATGTTAGTGTAACTTTATAAAGTTCGCTTGGTAAAGTTAATTTTACATCGGTGTCAAGACTGTGTCCTATGATCTTGTTTTTTCTCTTATCCTCAATAACTTTCGCGACCTGTTCCCTTAGGGTTAATATCTTTGTCCACTTTTCATCAAGCTCGGTGTTTGTATATTCTTTTTTTAATTCAGGCATCGCCGCAAGATGTATCGAGTCTATGTTCCTTTCCGGCATGTAGCCCCAAGTTTCTTCTGTTGTGAAAGGTATTATGGGAGCCATAAGTTTTATTATTGTGTCTATCGCTGTGTGCATTACGGTTTGGATACAACGTCTTTCGTGAGAGTCTTTTTTGCTAGTGTATAGAACGTCTTTTGCCACATCCAGATAGAAAGAGCTTAACTCAACCGAGCAGAAATTGTGTATCAGGTGGTATATTTTATAGAACTCAAAATTGTCGTACGCGTCAACCACGTCTTTATTTAACATGGCAAGTTTATGCATCAGCCATTTGTCTATTTCACGGAGCTCCTTATATGTGACGCTGTGTTCTGATGGTGAGAAATCAAAAATGTTCCCGAGTATAAAACGGAATGTATTACGGATCCTTCTATACGCCTCTGTTACTCTTCCGTAGGATTCATCCGAATAAGAGAGGTCTTCCGCAAAGTTTTCGTATGCGACCCAAAGTCTTAATATATCTGCTCCCGATTTTTTTATAAGGTCTGCGGGATCTACAACGTTGCCCATGGATTTTGACATCTTATAACCGTTCTTATCGACGATGAAACCATGCGTTACAACCTGTTTATACGGAGCTTTCCCTCTTGTTAGCACAGATTCCAAAAGCGCGGTGTGGAACCAGCCTCTGTGCTGGTCACTTCCCTCAAGATAAAGATCAACGGGAAAACCAAGTTCTTTGTTTTTCTCGCATACGATCGCGTAACTCGCGCCTGAGTCGAACCACACATCCAGAAT
>JAZDEK010000033.1:0-2508 GCA_043808895.1 Pseudomonadota bacterium | reverse complement strand
CAATATTTTTGAGTACCGGGAACATATCTTTTGAGCGCTCACTCTCTTTTGACACCCTGAAAAAGTCAATAATGGGGTTAAGTTCCTTGACCCTTTCAGCGACATTAAATATTTTTTCATCATGAGTAAGCGCAGGTTTTTCACCTCGTATGGCGGCGGATGACAAAAGTTCTTTCGCGAATTTTAATCCCTCAAAAGAGAGTTTCTTTAATTCTTCAAGCCCGGCGCAAAATGCTCCAAGAGACTTTATCGCATGCGAAACACTTGCTGCGTTATACCTTGCGAGGACTTTTTCATATAGATCTTCAACTTCTTTATCTATATCCAGCACTCTATCTATATATTTCTCTCCCACAGCCAGGAATCTTTGCGGATCGCCCACTATAACGTTCCTGTTTATGGTGGATTTCCACGTCGTTCTATATATCCACTTTAAAAGTTCTTCTTTATTTATATCCATTGCAGTGAACGGAACGTACTCAAGGAATCCCGCGCGGTCGAACCTTGATATCCACACATCAGCGCCTATGTTCAAAAATTTTTCCTTATTGATATCGGAAAAAAGTTTTTCCACGTCTTTTTTATTTATCCCGCTTTTATGCGCGTCACCACGCGGCCGTACTATAAAATGTCCCTGACCGTATGGCCCGTACATAAGAACATCACCGTTTGGGCTTATGTAGACCACTCTGGTATCAAGAAAAGACTTTTTAACAGCCTCGTTGATATCATCTGTCACGAACACCGGCGCTTTTTCGCTAACAGAGTGCAACACTCTGTTAGGTTTAAAATATCCGGCGGCGCAAAGTACGATATCGGAATAATGCAGCCCCCCGAAATAATTAGGCGCGTTAGAACCGCCCTCGTGGTTCTGGCTCATATAAAGGTAACGCAGCCATGCGCTGCGCGGATTATTTTCAGGGACCAGGTCAATAATAAGATCGGTGTCGTTCTTGCTTATTTTTTTAGTTCTTTTTATTACGGGGACTATTTTTGAGCCGGGAAAAAGCTTTGTGGCCTCTTGAAGCAGCGGAGTACATAGCAGGTTTTCCCTTGTATTCTCAGTCATGCCTTATGGATTACCACATCTTGCCGACACTGACAAACCAATACCTCTGTACCGGTTGACAAGGACGCTAATACGTGGAAATCTAGGCGGCATGGAAATAACAACACTTATACTTAGATCGGACATTCTGATCAAAACAGTAATGATCTTTCTTTTGGCGTTCTCGGTCATATCTTGGGCGATATTTTTGTCCAAGTATTTCTTCCTGAAAAAGAGCGAAAAGGAATCTGAGGATTTTTACAACAAGTTCCTTGCAAGCGGCGATATGGATAAATCGTATTCGGACGCCAAGCGCTACGAGAACGGGTATCTTCCGGCTGTTTACATCGCCGGCTACGACGAGCTAAAGGAGCTTTGCAAGAATACACTTGAAAAAGAGAGCCTCGACAGTGTTCAAAGGGCGATGTCCGCAAAAACAGACATGATAGCGCACGCCTTGAACGTAAAAGTTCCGTTCCTTGCGACTATCGGCTCCTCTTCTCCGTTCATAGGACTATTAGGAACCGTGTGGGGAATTATAAACGCGTTCAGAGGGTTGGCCATAGCGCAGAACAACACTATCAGCGCCGTAGCTCCCGGTATCGCGGAAGCTCTTATTACAACGGCGGTTGGACTTCTTACAGCTATTCCTGCGGTCATATTCTATAACCACGTAGCCAATAAAATAGATAAACTACAACAGCGTTCCAACAGCTTCATATATGAATTCATAAACACGACATACAGGGTTTTTCTCCAGCCGGAAAAATCGGGCGGAAAAGGCAAGGGAGAAAAAAAATTAAATGGAAATAAAAAGAATCTCCAAGAAAACGTTCAGTGATATAAACATGACCCCTTTCGTGGACGTGGTCCTTGTTCTCTTAATTATATTCATGATAACAGCGCCTCTTTTGGAACAGGGAATAAAAATAAATCTTCCTGCCGCAAAAGGCGGAGCTTTTGAAAAAGAGGAACAGCCCGTGATAATCGCCCTCAAGGATGACAAGACCATATTCTTGAACTCTCAGGAGATACCCGAGGCGTCGCTGGATAAAAGAATAGACCTCATGTTCAAAAATAGAAAAAACAAAAGTATTTTTGTGCGCGCGGACGAAAGGCTCCCTTACGGGTTTGTCGCGAAAATAATCAGCAGGATAAAAGAAGGCGGCGTTGAAAAGATAGGCCTTGTTACTCTGCCGACCGAAAATAAATAATGTCTCGCTTTGTTAATTATAAGAATTGGGTCTTTATATCCATGTCTTTCCATGTTGGATTAATAATTTTCGTCATAGTCATAAACGAGATAGGATTTTCTTTTTCGCACCCAATAGTTCTATCGGGCGCGGATATTTCAAGCTCTGTCAACGTGGACGTTGTGGGGCTTCCCAACATATTAAAAAAAGACATCAACGTTGAGAGTGAAACAAAAAAAGAAATGACCCTCCCCGGCTCAAAAAAAG
>JAZDEK010000032.1:0-3719 GCA_043808895.1 Pseudomonadota bacterium | reverse complement strand
AGGACAGTATAAATTATCTTGAGCCCGCCGTGCAGGTCTTCGAAGATAAAATCACATTCCTTAACTTAAACGCTAAGAACAAAGGCTACTCAGAGGACAAGGTGGCCTCACTCGGATTATGGGGGCTGGAATCACTGGCTGATGCGTATAAGATGGTCGGCATGTCGACTAGTATATCGTTTTCACCGTCTAATCTTGACGATGCGAAACAGCAGGTGGAACTTAAGGCGTATTACTATATAAAAGCTCAGGACACATATCTTGAAATCTTAAAGCGCGGCGATAAAGAGACTGCAACAAAGGGGCTCTACCTCATCGGGATACTCTACGAATATGCCTACAATGAACTGTTCGGGACACCTATCCCCGACGAGATAACAAAGGAACACCTGCAGGATGTATACAAAGATAATCTGAAAAAGGTTCTGCAACCTCTTCTGGAAAAAGCCGAGATAGCGCACAAGAAGAACATGGAGTTTGCGACGTTCTACAAAATAGATAATTTGTGGACGCAAAAAAGCAATACCGCGTTAGGAAAAATCAAAAACTAACCTGGAATCAAAAATAAACCAATTTGTAGTTTGGATGCAGAACGAGGAAGCCATGAAGTCCGCGACGCAGACGTATATGAACATACGTAGAGGAGCGGACGAGTGGCTGACAAAGTTCTGCGCCAAAATGCAAATTGTTTTTAATCACGCATCAACTCCATGACCTTTTTCATATCATCCCAGACGAGTTTTTTATCGACGGGATTCCTTAAAAGATACGCGGGGTGAAAGGTGGGCATAAGTTTTACGCCGTTCATCCAGTCGTAGAATTTTCCGCGCATCTCCGAAATTTTTATTTTCCTATTAAATAATGTGCAGGTCGCTGGCGCTCCAAGAGCGACTATGACCTTGGGTTTTATAACGGATATCTGCTCAGCTAAATAAGGCGCGCAAGCGATTATCTCGTCGTCGGCGGGAGTTCTATTCGCCGGCGGTCGGCATTTTACGATGTTCGCTATATAAACATCTTCTCGTTTTAATCCCATCGCCTCTATAATTTTCGTAAGGAGCTGTCCGGCTCTTCCCACAAATGGACGACCTGTTTCGTCCTCGTCTTGCCCGGGGCCTTCGCCTATGAACATAAGTTTTGCCTGAGGAGCGCCTTCTCCGAACACTATTGTTTTTCTGCATTCATTAAGACGGCATTTCTTGCAAACGCCCACATGAGCTTTTACTTCATCAAGAGTTGTGAATTTATTTGAAGTGTTAAAAATGTCGCCGTAAAGGGGTTTATCGTTCCGTATCTCACCTAAAAGCGTTTCCGCGGATGTTCCTGCCCCACCTGCCGCGGGCGTGTTTGAAACAGTTCTTACTCCGCGCGAATCCAAGTACGAAAGATAATGTATAACATCTTTCTTTACACTCATTTTAAGCGTTTTACCCTCACAAAAGAGTTATATTTCTTTTCCCTGCCCACGGTGGTTTTTGATCCGTGTCCGGGGTAAATAACGCACGCGTCACCCTTGGTATAAACATTTTCAAGGATACTTTTCTCCAGAATATCAAAGTTTCCACCGGGAACATCTGTTCTGCCGACACTTCCTTCAAAAACAAGGTCGCCGACAAAAATCACATTATTCTCCTTGCTGTAAAAACTAACACTGCCTGGAGAATGTCCAGGCGTGTGGATAAGCTCAACACTGGCTCCGCCGATCTTTAATGTATTCATGTTCATATTAAAGAACAACGGCTCCGACGGTGGAACCTCAATGTCTGCAACACCAAACACAGTGGCGTGCTCATTAACGTTCTTATAAAGAAAATAATCGTCGTGGTGAAGGAATATATCTACGGGAAATTTTTTATGCACCGTGGTCAAAGCGCCTATATGATCAAAATGGCCGTGGGTTATCCATATCGCTTTTGGAGTAAGCTCATAATGCTTTACCGCGTCTATTATCTTTTCGCCTTCAGCGCCGGGGTCCACTATAACGCAGTCACGCGTTTCCTCGTCGTAAAGAAGATAACAGTTAACAGCCAGCGGCCCCACTACGATGGTTTCAAACTTCATAGTTAACTCGACATCGACTTGAAGAAGTCGGCGTTGGTCTTTGAGCCTTTCATTTTATCCAACAAGAATTCCATTGCCTCAACAGTATTCATCGGCGCAAGAACCTTTCTTAATATCCAAGCCCTCTGTAATGTGAACGCGTCAAACAGCAAGTCCTCTTTTCTGGTCCCTGATTTATTAACGTCGATACATGGGAATATCCTCTTTTCCATGAGTTTTCTGTCGAGATGGATCTCTGAGTTTCCTGTTCCCTTAAATTCTTCGAATATTACTTCGTCCATTCTGGAACCTGTATCAACAAGCGCGGTCGCTATGATCGTTAAACTTCCGCCCTCTTCTATGTTCCTTGCGGCACCAAAGAATCTTTTTGGTTTATGCAAAGCGTTAGCGTCCACACCACCGGAAAGAACTTTTCCGGACGCCGGAACAACCGTGTTGTACGCTCTTGCAAGACGCGTGATACTATCCAAAAGTATTACAACGTCCCTTTTATGTTCGGTAAGACGTTTTGCTTTCTCTATGACCATTTCAGCAACTTGAACGTGACGGCTTGCTGGTTCATCAAAGGTCGAACTTACGACCTCGCCGTTCACGTTACGCTGCATGTCTGTAACTTCTTCAGGGCGCTCGTCGATAAGAAGAACTATTAAGATCACGTCCTTGTTGTTCGCTGTAATGGCGTTCGCGATATTCTGCATAAGGACTGTTTTGCCTGCTCTTGGAGGAGCAACTATCAAAGCGCGCTGTCCTTTTCCGAGCGGTGTTAACATATCAACTATTCTCGTCGAGAAATCTCCAGTTGGCGGCATCCATTCCATATCAAATTTCTCGTCTGGATATAAGGGCGTAAGGTTATCAAAAAGTATTTTGTCCTTTGCGGCCTCTGGATCCTCGTAATTTATGGTCTCAACTTTCAAAAGCGCGAAATATCTTTCAGCATCTTTAGGCGGACGGATGTGGCCTGTAACTGTATCGCCTGTTCTAAGACTGAATTTTTTTATCTGAGACGGTGAGACATATATATCGTCGGGACCCGGTAGATAACTATAGTCCTGTGATCTTATAAAGCCAAAACCGTCCGGAAGTATCTCAAGAACTCCGTCGGCACAAATTTGGCCATTTTTATCCGCGTGGGCTTTTATAATTGCGAAGATAAGATCCTGCCTCTTTAACCCCGCCGGATTTTCAACCTCGTACTGTTTTGCAAGATCAGTAAGCCCTTCTATCTTCATCTGTTTAAGATCGTGAAGATACAAAGCATTTCCATTTTCATTTTCAGCCATACTTAAAACTCCTGTTTAATTATTTTTTTTCAAGATTTTCTATTATTTAAGGTATTTGAAACAACCCCAGTTTATGTAAACAATTTAACAACCTTTGGTAGCAAGTCAAGATTTTTTTGTATATAATGAGGGTGTGATAAATTATAGCGAACACTTTAAAAAGATAGAGGGAGACCTGCTGATAATCGCGGTCTCAGCGCCTATAACACCCCTAAAGGGCACGGCGGGGTTGGTGGATTGGGTCACGAACGCCATAATATCCAAAGCAATAGTCCAAAAAAAATACTCCGGTAAAGAGGGTGAAACGCTGCTTTTGAACACAAAGGACTTGCTCCCAGTGGAGAGAACAATTATTCTGGGCGCTGGCACTGGAAA
>JAZDEK010000031.1:0-7238 GCA_043808895.1 Pseudomonadota bacterium | reverse complement strand
GACCACCTTTTCTATTTTATCGAGGAGTCTCTTAAGGCGACGTTAGTCGGCTTAAGAGAATTCCGTACCCGAGAAATAATACTTCTTAGAGGCTGAAATAAATCTGTTCAGAACATGAATCTTCTTATTGCAATATTCTGTAACAGACCGATTATGATGAAGTTAACCACCATGGATGTACCACCGTAGCTCATGAACGGAAGCGTAATTCCTACGACGGGCATGATCCCTATAACCATTCCGATATTTATAAAAGTCTGCCAGAAGATTATAGCCGTACATCCTACAGCGACTAGAACTCCCATTTTGTCACCGGCTCGCGAGGCAATTCGGGCTCCTGAAACAAAAAGCATGGCATACAGGATCAAAAGAATAAAACTTCCCAAGAATCCGTGTTCCTCGCCCATCACTGAGAAAATAAAATCAGTGTGATGCTCCGGTAGGAAGTTAAGTTGCGTTTGTGAGCCTTTTCCAAAACCCTTGCCGAAAAGACGACCGCTCCCGACGGCAATTTTTGATTGAAGCGAGTTATAGCCGGCGCCCTTGGGATCAAGTTCGGGATTTAAAAAAGTAATAACCCTTTTTTTCTGATAATCCTTGAGCGCGAAATTATAGACGATGGGAACAGTTATAATAGCGGCCACAGCAAGAATTATTATGCTCTGTACCCGTATCTTAACAAAAAGAAAAAGGCTGAACGCAGCGAACATGATCAAAAGTCCTGAGCCAAGGTCAGGCTGGATAACAACAAGGCCGGCGGGAACCATTACAATTATAGCGGGAACCAAAAGTTGCTTTAATGTATAACCTCTTATATTTATATCGTCGCTGAAGTACTTTGCCAGCGCCAGCATCATTGTAACTTTCATTATCTCCGCGGGCTGTATATTTATAAATCCAAACGAAAGCCATCTTGTTGCACCCATAGCAGAACGACCTATCAACAAAACTAAAATAAGGAGTAAAACATTGGCAACATACGCGGCGTATATAATTCGTCCAAGTTTTCTGTAATCTATAAATGTGAAAATTATCATCATCACAGCGCCGATCGCGGCAAATATCATTTGATGTGTAAAGGAGCTGTCCCGTGTAGCGCTGTAAACATTCATTAGTCCCAGAGCGGTTATTATGAGCCCTATGAACACCACACTAAAGTCATACTTTGTTATAGCTTCGTAAGCGGTTCTTATATCAGTTATGTTCCTCATTCGTACACCTCGCCGCGCGGCACAACCTGTGGGGTAGGTTTTTTATCGATGTCAATATCTTTACGTCCTGCGAAGCCATACTTATCGTAATACGCCTTTACTATGTCCCTCACTAACGGAGCAGCGCCGCTACTACCGTGACACGAATGTTCAGCTATTACAGCGACTACGATCTCAGGATTCTTATACGGAGCAAAACCCACGAACCACCCGTGGTATCTTTTGATCTCGGGAAGATTTTCGCATTTTCTGTAAACATCCTCCTGGCTAATGCCGGACAACTGAACTGTTCCTGTTTTACCGGCCATATCCAAACCGTTCAACCTGTACCACCACGCTGTACCCGAAGGCTCGTTAACAACACCCCACAGCGAACGAAGCAAAAAATCCCTGACCTCAGGTTTAATATCTATAGTATGTATTTTCTCGCTGGTGGTAGAACCGAGCTCTTTTCCGTCGGCCATTTCAACCTTTTTTAGAACATGAGGACGATATATAACTCCGGTCGCTATGCCGGCGTACGCATCAGCAAGCTGTATAGGGGTTACAAGATCGTAGCCCTGCCCTATCGCCATTGATAAATCCTCGCCGGGCATCCACTTCACACGAAGTCTGCTATACTTCCAATCTGACGACGGCATAAGACCGCTTATCTCGTCGGGAAGATCTATCCCCGCTTTTTGAGAAAGGCCTAGCTGCACAGCGTATTTATAAACCTTGTCAACGCCCAGCTTTATGCCAAGCCTATAAAAAACCGAGTCACATGATCTAACAAGTCCCTCGTATAATCCTATTTTCCCATGCCCCTCTCTTTTGTGACAGTGGAAGTACCTGTTACCGAACCACAATCTGCCCACACAAGATGTGGTGAAATCCTCATCAACAAGCCCTTCTTCAAGCGCCGATAAAAGGACCAGCGGCTTAAACGTAGATCCAGGCGCATAATGGTCCTGAATAGTTTTGTTGTAGAAGGGGCGGAAAGGATTATTTCTAATTTCGTTCATTTCTTCTACCGAGATATTTTTGGACATCACCGTCGGGTCAAAACCCGGCGCGCTGAACATTGTAAGTACCTCGCCGCTTCTTGGGTCGATCGCTATAACGGCACCTTTTCTATTCCCTTCCTTAAAGTATTTATACGCGAGTTCCTGAAGATCACTGTCTATTGTGAGCACAAGATTTAGCCCCGGCTCACTTTGCGTTGAGGGCAGGTCTCCAAATATTGATCTCACTTCTTCGCTGCTTTTCATTCTCCCGTTCGCGTCCACCACAACGTAACGAGCCCCGTCTATACCCCTAAGCTCCATGTCCCACATTTTTTCAAGACCGAATTTGCCTACATAATCCCCCATATAAAGTTTCTTGCTGTTAAGGTCATAAGTCGGATTGAACCTATTAAGTTCGGGCTTACTGACTTCGCCGATATAACCTATAACGTGAGCCATCGCCTCGCCGTAAAGATACGTCCTTTTGTTCCTTACAAAAACGTCCACTCCCGGCATAAAAAGTTTATTTGATTCCACCAGAGCGACCTTATCTCTATCCACATCCTCCGCAATTGGTATAGGATAGTATATGGGAAGATTTTGAGCTTTTAAAAGTTTCTCTTCTATAGCCGCAGTTGAGATCCCAAGCATCTTTGAGAGCTTTTCTATTGTTTTTTCTTTCTCGCTGAGGAATTGCGTCCTTATCACGATATCGAAAGAGGGTTTATTATCGACGAGGAGTTTGCCATTCCTGTCAAATATCATTCCACGCGGGGCACGGTCTTTTTCCTGCCAAATTCTGTTCTTCTCGGCGTAAAGATAGAGTTCTGTTCCTTTGTAGATCTGCAAATACCATAGTCTTAAAAGTATGATCGAAAAGAAAAACAGAATGGCGTAATAAATATATTTGTACCGTTCTTCATATATTCGTATTTCATCTCTGCTGCTTAGTTTGGTAGCCATATCAGAAAAGCCCTCTGTTATCTTCCACGGATTCAAGTTCTATCCTGTGCGTTACCACGTCTATCCTATAAAGTATTTTAAACACCAAAAGCCCCACAGCTGCGGTGACCACAGTTCTTGAAACTGTCTGCGGGATAAAACTTAAGAATATAAGCCAGCTTCCCCAGTTCAGCCACAGCGATATAATAAATTTTTGTATAAAAACGATCCCCGCTATGGTTAACATAAAATCCCTGGCAGTTGAGATATAAAAATTGGAGCCCGCGTATCGCGCCGCGAAAAGGACCATAAGCTCAAAGAACGACGCAGGAATGATCTCTATGCTTGAATTCATTGAATATAGGTATGACATCACAAGAGTAAAGAATATTCCTTCACCAAGCCCTCGTTTTATACCGACATAAACAACCATTATCGATATAAAATCAGGCACTACATAAGAAGGAAGTATCGCATTTATGAATGAGGACTGGATTATTATAAGCGCGAATATGGTCGCCAAAAAGAACAGCCAATTAAGCAGTATGCTTAAATGGAACCTCATAAAAATCCCTGTGAAGTTACTACCAACACCTCTTCCAGTTTATTGAAATCGACGCTGGGCTGTATCACCACCTCCTGCGTTATTCCGTACTTCCTTTTGGAAACCTTTTCCACAGTACCCAGCATGATGCCCTTTGGGAATCTCTGCTCAAGACCGGATGTCACTACCTTGTAACCCTCTTTTACATCGTCAAGCCTGTTAAGATATTTTAACTTACAGTGTTCTTTCCCAACGCCCTCTATAATTCCTCTGGCCCTGCTCTCCTCAACGGTGGCGTCAACAAGTGAGTTAGGGTCTGTTATTAAAAGCACATCACTGTAATCCTGGTATACTCTTATTACCTGACCTACTACGCCGCTGTAGGCAAGCACGGGCATAGCGAGCTTGACACCATCAATGGTGCCCTTGTTTATCCTTATCGCCTTGAATACGGTGGAAACATCCTCCGCAATGACTTCCGCCGGTATGGAGCTTATTTCTATTCTTTCTTTCAGTGAGAGAAGATTCTTTAATCTTACATTTTCAAATCCGGCTTCGGTAAGTTCGTGGAGTTTGTTGCGGAGTTTTCTGTTCTCGTCTATAAGGGCACTGTTGTCCTCTTTTACGCTTCCCAAGAAAACATAATTCTCAAAAAATCTTTCTGTTCCCTTTATCACATATGTAAGAACGCTCTGAAGCGGAGCGGTAACGTAAATAACCGCTTTATCGTACCAACGTACTTTTCCCTCGCTCCTGTGCACTGAGTTTACGGTCACAAGCACCAAAACCAGCAGCAGAGCTACAATTACTTCCCGGTACCTATTGGAAAAAAAACGATACATCTATTACTCTATGGTTACGCCTTTCAACAGTGTATTCAACTGATCAAGAGCTTTACCAGCGCCTAAAACTACGGCGGTAAGAGGATCTTCTGATAACATAACGGGGAGGCCTGTTTCCTCTCTCAAAAGTACATCAAGATTTCTGAGCAGCGCGCCACCACCGGTAAGGACTATGCCTTTATCGACGATGTCGGCCGCGAGTTCAGGCGGAGTTCTCTCCAGCGCAACCCTTATAGCCTCTACTATTGCGTTGATCGGTTCAGATAGCGCGTCCCTTATTTCATCCGCATCAACCGAAACAGTTCTGGGTACCCCTGCAACAAGATCACGTCCCTTTACTTCCATACTTCTTACTTCGTCGTCGGGATACGCCGAGCCTATGGTTATCTTTATACTCTCGGATGTTCTCTCACCGATGAGAAGATTGTATTTACGTTTGACATAATTCATTACAGCTTCGTCCATTTTATCGCCGCCGACTCTGACCGAACGGCTAAAGACTATTCCCGCCAGCGATATAACAGCGACTTCTGTGGTACCGCCGCCGATATCAACTATCATGTTGCCGCCAGGTTCAACTATTGGGAGTCCAGCGCCTATTGCGGCAGCCATCGGCTCCTGTATCAAGAACACTTCTCTTGCGCCCGCTGATTCGGCTGATTCTCTTACAGCTCTTTTTTCTACCTCGGTGATACCGTATGGAACGCAGATCATTATTCGCGGTCTTACAAGCGCGCGTTTGTTGTGAGCCTTGGCGATGAAATATCTTAACATCGCTTCTGTAACCTCGAAATCAGCAATAACACCTTCTTTCATCGGGCGTATGGCGACAATACTTCCTGGAGTACGCCCAAGCATTTCTTTTGCTTCTTTACCAACAGCGACTACTCTTCTTATCCCTCTTATATCTTTTTGAACGGCGACCACAGAAGGTTCGTTCACTATTATGCCTTGCCCCTTTGCGTATACCAGCGTATTAGCTGTTCCAAGATCTATCGCAAGATCGTTGGATAACATCGCCATTATCTTATCAAAAAACATATACTACCGTGCCCCCTTTGCAAACCCGTAACGTCTGAGTTGAAACGATACCACAAAACTTAAATATCTTGAATACTGTTTTTGTGGTAAAGATTGAGCCTTATGAAGCGGGCGCCTAAATTAGACGACAAGGTAAAGGAAAAGCTCCCTGAGCGTGTAATGGAGTCACTTTCAAAGAATAACGCCGATCTTGCCAAACTCGTGAACGAGAGCCTTGAGACCGAGCAGCTGCTTGCAAGACAGGAAAGGGGCAATAGATCAAAAACTCTGGAAAAACTTAAATTCGTAAAATCAATAAAGGCAAAACTAAGAAGTTCAGAAAATAGAAATAAAGACTTAAAGGAAGAGATTAAAAAACTGTCACGGTATTACGCGGAAGAGATACACGGTCACTTCAACAAATGGCTGTTCTCTTTTCTGCAGTGGATCTCACCCATAGTACTCAACTTCCTGTTAAATTCATTCTCGCTGATACAGTTCTTTAAGAACTTCAGGGGCACAAGCGAGCTTAAGAACAAAATAATAGTCCACGGTAACGTGGAACTTGTAAAGAGGCTGGAAAAATTTGGAGCCCTTGTTATAGTCCCCACACATGTAAGCAATTTTGACTCAATTGTACTCGCGCTCATGATGCACCGTGCTGAACTCAATCCGCCGATATGGGGCGCAGGACTTAATCTTTTCAAGGGATTTACCATAAGCAGGATAATGAACAATATGGGCTGTTACAAAATAGACCGGCGCAAAAAGAACAGAATATATATTGAGACGCTGAAACAATACTCCACGTATCATCTTGAGCAGGGTTGTAATACGATCTTTTATCCCGGCGGCACACGTTCGCGTTCGGGTGAAATAGAACAAAAGCTAAAGCTTGGACTTATAAGCACAGTAGTTTCAGCGTTCGTAAATAATATCAAGAGCGGAAAAATAAAGTCCAATATATATGTGGTCCCAATAACAATATCGTACACTGTAGTTCCCGAGGCTGAAACGTTGGCGCTTGACCACTTCTTCGGTGAAGACAAGCGCAAACAAATATTAAAAAGGATATCTGCTAAGGCGACACTTTTAGGAAGGACGCTAAAAAAGGTCTGGAATAACCTCATGCAGGACAACCCAATACACGTTAATTTTGGCGATCCAATGGATCCATTTGGGAACAATGTTAACTACGAGGGTGTATCTGTGGATAAATACGGCATACCTATAAACGTCGTCGATTCAACAAAAGATAAAGACGGAAACCCCATTGTTGATGAAGACCTAAATAGACATTACACGAAGATCCTGAGCGAGAAAATATCCGAGGACTTTTACAGGACCAACATGGTGCTGCCAAGTCAGTTATTCCTATTCTCTATAGTTAGTTATCTAAAGGAAGAACATCCGGGCAAAACTGATGACGAGATGGTGATGCTTCCGCCTATGGATAACACAATTAACAACACCGCGCTCAAAGAGGAAATCTCCGATGTCGTAAAAATAGTCAAAGGTAAAGCCGAAACCGATGGGCTTAAACTCCACCCATGGATAGAGCGCGAAGATGTGGAAAGGATATTCAGGTACGGCGTAAGGATATATACCAGCGGTTACGCCGCCCGCCCTATAATAAAGAAAGGCGACAGCATAATTCCGAACAAAATTGCCACAATATTTTATTACTCATCCA
>JAZDEK010000030.1:0-5734 GCA_043808895.1 Pseudomonadota bacterium | reverse complement strand
ATTTCTTTTAGATCAAGCGGGTGAAGTTTGTAATGAAAAAATCTTCCTGCAAGGGAATCACCGACTTTTTTATGAGTATCCAGCTTTGCGCTGCCTGTAACGAGTATTTTTGGTTTAATCCCTTCAGTATCATAAACGCCCTTTATCCATGATTTCCAATTTTTTAACTTGTGAAGCTCATCAAATATAACGAGCTCCTTTTTTCTGTCCCAAGATTTTTCTTTTAAGGTCAACCGATGCTCTGCTGTGTCGAGATTAATGTAGTCATAGCTGCTCGACAACATTCGGGACAAAGTGGTTTTTCCACACTGTCTTGGACCGCTTAGGAGTACGATCTTTTTATTTAGGTCCGCCGCTACATGGTCGTTAAGGTATCTTTTCATGTTTGACTATTCTGACATGTATTCCGATAAAGTCAAGACTTTTTCGGCACTGACTACGGATCAGTCTTTTGCAAATGCACGCCGTTTATAAATCAAACACAAGGAATGTTCGCATCCTGAGGACGTTCTTTATAGGCTTGACTTTTCAGCGGGGGGGTAAAATTTACAAAACGTTTTTTGGAGGTGTTGGATATGAACTTTAAGAACTCTTTAATTTTGTTCTTGGCGTTTTTTATGAGTGCGTCTTTACTTTCCGCTGACCAAACAAAAGCACGGATGATGAAACTAGGTAAACCTGTAATTTGCCCAAAAACAGGGGAGTATAACGTGGGAGACAGAGGTCCCTCCAACGGTTGGATAATTTATAAAAAGCCGGCAGCTTCAGGCCAGTCAGACAGCGCCTGTTGGCAATATATTGAAGCAGCCCCTTCTGATTTGGAAAAAACGTCAGCTTGGAGTAACGTGACAGACAGGTTGGTAGGTGGTACTTCAACCGGAGTCGGTAACGGCAAAGAGAACACGCAAAAAATAATAGCACAAGCAGGCCATACAGAGAGTGCAGCCAAGTCATGTGTTGACCTTTATGTGGAATATAACGGCAAGACATTCCACGACTGGTTTTTGCCATCTAAAGATGAGCTGGATTTAATGTATCTGATACTGAAAAGACCGAACACAAGAAAGGCCGTTGGTGGCTTTAAAGAGGCTTGGTATTGGAGTTCTTCTGAATACGAGGGCAACGCTGAAAGTGCTTGGATGCAGGCTTTCTATTACGACGCTCCATATGATGTCTACCGGATTTACTACCATAAGGATGATGGCTTTAAGAAATTCGACTGCACCATCTCCCGTGTTCGATGTGCCCGGGCTTTTTAACTCGCTGATGTAAAGTTTGATAACGACGTTATAAAATGCTATGCTCTAGCTTATGAGCTTAAAAATAAAAACACACGCAAAAGTTAATCTTGGACTTTATATAACCGGTAAACGCGCTGACGGGTATCACGAACTATGTTCTCTATTTCTGCCCGTTGAACTTCACGATGTTTTAACTGTTTCAACGCTGGAAAGTAAGAATCATGAATTAAAAATTACAGCGTCCGGGTCGTTTTCGAAACAGTGTCCGACAGATAAAACAAATATTCTTTGTAAAGTTTTGGAGAAAGTACGAGACAAAATTGGAGAGGGGCGATCCATCCTCGTAAATATTGAAAAAAATATTCCCGCCGCAGCGGGCCTGGGCGGTGGAAGTTCGAACGCCGCGGGATTTCTCAAAGCTCTTAACCAACTTTTTGAGTTAAAACTCGCTAACGAAGAACTAAAACACATAGCCGGGGAAATAGGCGCGGATGTTCCGTTTTTCCTGGACTCTAAACCCGCTCTGGTAGAGGGAATTGGCGATAAGATCACTCCTTTTACCGTAGAAAAAGACTACTGGCTGGTTATCGTAAAACCCGCCGTGGGCTTGGCGACCACGGATGTATACCGCAACTTTACTTTAAGTTTGACATTGACAAACACCAATGTTAGACATTCGGCATACTTGAAGAGTTTATCTTTTCAAGGGCTTAAAGAAGCCGAGGGGCTGAAAAGGCTGTCCAACGATTTGGAAGCCGTTAGTGTCGGGCTGGTGCCTGAACTCTCTGAGGCTAAAGACTTTTTGATGTCGCTGGATCCGGTAGTTTGCATGATGAGCGGAAGCGGCACATCAATGTTTGCGGTTTTTGACAGCGAGATAAAAGGCGTTCCCGGAGCTAGGAAAAAAGATTGGTTCCTTTGCACAACAAAAGTTTTGAGAGGGTAGCATGCAGATCACAGAGATCAAGATTTACCCGGTTAACGAGGACAAGCTAAAAGCTTACGTCACCGTCACCTTTGACAACTGTTTTGTTGTACGAGACCTGAAAATTATTCAGGGAAACAACAGGCTCTTTGTTGCTATGCCGAGCCGTCGAATGAAGGACGGAAGCTTTCGCGACGTAGTTCATCCGTCAAATTCCGAGATGAGGGATGTGCTGGAGAAAGGCATTTTTGACAAATACAAAGAAGTGTTGAATTCCCCTGACGCTGCCGGCAGGAATTACGAGCGCGAACAACACGATAGTACGCATACACCAGCGTAGATTTTCTGCTGTAACGGGTGTTGGGGCGTAGCCAAGTTGGTAAGGCACAAGATTTTGATTCTTGCATTCCTAGGTTCGAATCCTGGCGCCCCAGCCAGTAAAAAGGAGGTATGAGATGTTTAGCGACATGAGATTATTGACCGGAACCTCTAACCCTGAACTTTCCCAGAAAGTGGCGGGATATCTTGGTATACCAATTACGCCGATGGACGTTAAAAGATTTTCCGACGGCGAAGTGTTCATCGAGGTAAAAGAGAATGTCCGCGGCAGTGACGTGTACGTTATTCAATCCACATGCCCTCCTGTAAATGAAAATCTTATGGAGCTTTTGATAATACTCGACGCGTGTAAGCGCGCGTCCGCAAAAAGCATCAACGTTATAATGCCGTACTTTGGTTATGCTCGTCAGGACAGAAAAGTAACTCCCCGAACTCCTATAACCGCAAGATTGGTGGCGGATCTTTTGGGAACAGCCGGCGCTTCCAGAGTTCTCAGCGTGGATCTCCACTCAGGACAGATCCAGGGATTCTTTAATACGCCTTTTGATAACATTTACGCCGCTCCGGTGCTTTTAAATAAACTTCAGACAGCGTATCAGGGAGAGAAAATTACGATAGTCGCTCCGGACGCCGGCGGTGTGGATAGAGCCCGCTGGTTCGCTACAAAAATGAACGCGTCTTTCGCGATAGTCGATAAACGTCGTTCAGCTCCGAACGAAGCAAAAGTTATGAATCTTATCGGCGACGTAAAAGGGAGTGTTGCCCTTATCGTCGACGACATTATAGATACAGCCGGAACATTGTGCAACACAGCCGAGGCTGTTAAAAATAACGGAGCCACAAAAGTTGTCGCTGCCGCAACGCACGGAGTTTTCTCAGGTCCGGCGCTTTCAAGAATTCATGAGTCCGTGCTTGACGCTGTTTATGTAACGGACACAATTCCTCAGACGGAAAAAGCAAAGAATACACCGAAAATAAAAGTGCTCTCCACAGCGTCGCTGCTTGGCGAAGCCATCAGGAGAATACATCTAAGGGAGTCAGTAAGCTCTCTTTTTATATAACCACGGAGGATACAGCAAATGAAGAGCATTGAGATCGAAGTAAAGACAAGGCCTGTGATGACGAAAAACGAACTTAAGAGGTTCAGGGACGAGGGCAATATCCCCGCTATTTTATACGGCAGGCATATAAAAGAAAATGTTCCGCTCTCTTTTGGCGTGAAAACTTTTTTGAAGATACTGAGCAAGGCCGGTACATCGTCCATTCTGGTGTTCAAATCCGATGATCCCAAAATAAACGGAACGTCCGCGATGATAAAAGACATCCAGAAAGATCCGGTGTCCGACATATACCTCAACGTCGATTTTTTAGAGATTAGAAAGGACGAAAAGATCACCATCAAAGTTCCTATGGAATACATTGGTATTGCCGCCGGAACAAAACAAGAAGGTGTTGTGGACATTCAGAGAAGAGAACTTGAGATACAGTGTCTGCCTACCGACATACCTGAAAAGATCACCGTCGATATAAGCGGCCTTGAACTCAATCAAGTTATACACGTTTCTGACCTTAAAGTTTCTGATAAAATTAAGATCCTCGACGACGGTTCGTTCTCACTTGTGTCTTGCCGTATCGTTAAGGAAATTAAGGTTGAGGAAGTTGTTGCTGCTCCTGTTGAGGGTGCCGAGGGTGTTCCTGTCGAGGGTGCTGTACCTGCTGAAGGTGCTGCTCCTGGCGCCGCTCCTGGTGCTGCTCCGAGTACTGCTCCAAAAGCCGCTCCTGGCGCTGCCCCTGGTGCTGCTCCAAAGGCTGACGCAAAAGACGCTGGAAAGGACTCAAAGAAAGATAAGAAGTAATAACAGATGTATCTTGTTATCGGTTTAGGGAACCCCGGCAAAAAATATGCAAGCACTAGGCATAACGCGGGGTTTCTTTTTCTCGACTATTTATACACAGAAGCGAAGGGAAAAGAATTTCACGAGAAAGGTAAATACACTTTTTCCGACGTAAAACTGCAGAACCAAAAGTTTAGACTTGTTAAACCTACCACGTTTATGAACCTCAGCGGGCAGGCTGTACAAAAGGTTGTTAACGAAGCCAAGTCGTCTGATAAGAATTTTAATTTGTCGCAAAATCTTATCATAATTCACGACGATGTTGACCTAATGCCCGGACAAATAAAGATAAAAGAGAACGGCGGTGACGGCGGCCATAACGGCATAAAAGATATACTTCAAACCCTTGGAGCAGATAATTTTATAAGGATACGCGTTGGCGTTGGCCGTCCCGGAGAAAAACATTCAGACACCGCTGATTATGTTCTTGATAACTTTACAAAAGAGGAATGGAATTTCTTGTGGCAGGATGTTTTTCCAAGGCTCTATCGCTTTATAAATGAATACCTGGTGTTTAATCTAGCCAAGGCGCGGAGCCGAGTTACAAAACCGCTTTAAAAAGTTTTTTATTCTTTTATTTTCCAAAATCCTTGCCTGTTGGATCCTACTCTTTCAATGCGGTTTTTTTCACGTAATTTTTTAAGGTTTTTTTCAATATGTCTTTCGCTTATTTTTATTATTTTAGATAGTTCCATAATTGTCGCCGACGGGTTATTTTTAATGATATCAATTAGTTGCAACTGAATTTTGCTCAGTTTTTCCCCGACCTTTTCCCCGACCTTTTCTCCGACCTTTTCCCCGACCTTTTCGAGTCTGAAAAGTGTTGTTTTAAAGAAACCTTCTGCTTCTTCAAACACCGGCGCGGCGCAGCCCGCTTTTTTTAACCACGCTCTTATCCTGTTAATTCCGGTGCCTGCTTTTTCTACTTTATGAATCCTAAAAAACATATCAGCGATAAGGTTGTTCCTTCTTTTTGATATCGTTCCGAGTGTTTTTGTAGTTAACGGTGGCGGCAACATACCCGGACTTATTACATCCACTCTGTCCGGTGATACTTCTATTTGGATATGTGCGCCTTTTACGTTTGAGTTGTCCGCCACTCCTATCAAAATTCTTCCGCCTAATGTATTCGCGAAAGCAACAATATCTTGAACGATCTTTGGAGTATATTTTTCTTTGAATTCTACGGTTACTCCTTCGCCCTCTTTAACAAGAAAATCTACATCAAGGCTGTTTATGTCCATGCTCTAATGCCTTACAATATGCATTCCGCCCAAGACGCCGCAAAACATGGGGTGCTGGTGTTGAGAATTAATGCACGTCGTTTTAAAACC